>DAIMEA010000056.1:0-13446 GCA_036725585.1 Prolixibacteraceae bacterium
CGCAGCAACTGCTTCGTTTTCCGATAAAAATTACGGAATCGACAAAACTGTAACACTTTCCGGACTCTCGCTCGGAGGAGCCGATGCCGGTCTTTATTTCATTGGCAACCCAACGACCACGGCAACGATAAATAAACGCCTGCTAAGCCTGAGTAATTTCACGGCTGATGATAAAGAATATGATGGAACCACCAGCGTATCAGGCTATGGCTTCGATGATGACCGCCTTGTTGGCGATTTTGTAACCATCGGGTACGATGTCCAATTCGAATCCAAAACGATTGGGACAGACAAAACGGTGGGATACATCAATATTGAAATTACCGGAGGTACCGATGCCAACAACTATTATCTGGTTCAAAACACCGGTGAAGCAACAGCCAGTATTACCATCAAAACGATTTATTTGAACGCTACAGTAGCAGACAAAGTATATGACGGCAATACCACAGCTAGCATCAACGATGCCCAGATGACCGGAGTGTGTGCCGGAGATGATGTCACACTTGAAAATCACACAACAGGCACCTTCGATTCAAAAAATGTCGGAGAAAATATCAACGTCCAAAACGGGATGTTCCTTTCGGGCGTTGATGCCGGAAACTATTCCTTGTCCGCCCTTATCCTCACCGGCAATATTACGCCCAAAGGGCTTACGGTTACCGGAACATCTGCCCAGGACAAAGAATACAACGGCAGTGCCTCGGCAGTTCTGATTGGGGCAACCCTCAACGGGGCGGTCGAAGGCGATGATGTCGACCTGGCCAATTATACCTCCGGCACTTTTGCACAGATAACACCCGGAACCGATATCCCGGTTACTCCTGCCATGACCCTTACCGGTACCGATGCCGGCAACTACACCCTAACACAACCTTCGGGTTTACAAGCCGATATAACCACAAAGACCTTAAGCATTACAGATGCTGTAGCCCAAAATAAGGTGTACGATGGAACCACCGATGCCACCATAACAGGGGCTACCTTAAGCGGAGTGGTCAAATCGGACGATGTTGCCCTCCAGAACGAAACTGCCGGAACCTTTCAAAGGGCGACAGCCGGAAGAGATATCCCTGTCACTACAGCCATGACCCTGTCGGGTTCCGATGCTGGTTACTATACCCTGACACAACCCGTACTTGATGCAGACATTACCAAAAAGGAACTAACCGTTACCGGGGCTGCCGCAGGTAATAAAACATACGACGGAACAACGCTTGCCGATATTAAAAATGCAACACCTTCAGGGGCAATCGGGGACGATGATGTACAACTGGCCAATCATACCAGCGGAACGTTCGTTTCCAAAAACGTGGGCGAAGATATTGCTGTTTCAACAACCATGACCCTTACCGGGACCGATGCCAATAACTATTCGCTTACCCAGCCGGCCGGTTTAACGGCAAATATTACCCAAAAGGAACTATCGGTGACCGGGGCTTCTGCACAAAATAAGGTTTACGACCGTACGTCAAACGCAACAATTGCAGGGGCAACCCTGTCGGGCAAGATTGAAGGCGACGATGTTGCCCTTACCGGCCACAGTTCCGGGACTTTTGCCCAGGTTTCGGTCGGCAACAACATTGTCGTCACCGTAATTATGAACATAACCGGGGCCGATGCACCCAATTATGATTTCACTCCGCCAACCGGATTTACTGCCAATATTACCCCTCAAACCCTTACCATCACGGCGAATAATATCCAGAAGAACGAAGGCGAAGACTATACGTTCCTTGGAACCGAATTTACCTCCAGCGGTTTAATCCCCGGGGATGCTGTTTCATCGGCTACGTTAACCAGCGAAGGCGCTGCAGCCGATGCCCCTGCCGGCTCCTACCCGATCATTATCAACAATGCCACAGGCACCGGATTGTCCAATTATACCTTAACTTATGAAAACGGGATCATGACAGTAGGAACACCCGTACCGGTCGACCAAAATCTCGAAGATGCCCTGCTCGGCACAGGAGAAACCAATTGCTACAATGCCCAAAACGACCTGACGGTTGCGGGTAATGCTACCACCGTTATCTTTCAGGCCGGGTCCGCCGCCACACTCATTGCCGGGCATTCTATCCGCGTCCTGCCCGGGTTCCATGCGCAGGCAAACAGCTATATGAGTGCGTACATTACGACTACCGGCTCGTTCTGCGATGCCTTGCCCGAAGCCACCCTGGTGGAATCGACCGAACCCGAAACAAACAAAAGTACAAACGAGGAATCGGATGAGCCTGTGAACAACATCGTTGATGACGAAGCCAGCTTCGACCTGTATCCGAACCCGACACACGGTGAAGTCAACTTCCGCTTCAACAAACTCGACGGGCCCGTCCGGATTACTGTTTTCAGCAACACCGGCGCCCGAATGTTGGAAATGAAAGGTGAGTTTGAGCGTGTGGAAACCCTGAATTTGAGTCATCTCCGGAAAGGGATCTGCTTTGTATGCGTTGAGGGCAGAAACTTCCGGAAAACGAGCAAGCTGATCATCAGGTAGTAAGACAGAAGACAGACAGAAGACAGAAGACAGAAGACAGACAGAAGACAGAAGACAGAAGACAGAAGACGGAAGACGGAAGACGGAAGACGGAAGACGGAAGACCGAAGACCGGAGACCGGAGACCGGAGATCGGATGTCAATGCCTGAATGCTGTTTACTATATCCATTGCTGTTGGCTTCAGCCAACGGATAGAAAAAGCCGAATCGATCCCCGGCCGATCAAAAAATATTCAATATCCAATAACGAATCCCGATAACAATCGCGAACCAATATACTGGTGCGAAACGAAAACCAGTTAACGATTAACGAAGGATGAAGTACGAGCCTTTGCGTCTTTGCGAATGGCAGAGGGCGAAGACAGAAACGGGAGCAATCGTGCAAAACCATCTTCAAATCTTCAAATTGTCAAATGGTCAAATGGTCAAATGGTCAAATGGTCGAATTATCGAATTTGTATGAAAAATCCGCGCTGCTTCGCATCCGTTTCATCCGCGTTCCATTTTTTAAAAAAACGAATAATAAAAGAAGGTACTTGCTTTTATACAACATCAAAATAGATTGGCTTTTTATATATTAATGCCTTAACTTTAGGTCATTATCCACTGGCGTTTCACAAATATTATGGCATAATGAACCCGAACCTCATTGCTGCAACAGCCAAAACCCCGAAAGGTATGGCAACCCTGTTTCTGATGCTTTTCACGTTCTCCGGTTTTTCCCAATCAAAAACCAACGTTGATTTCTTGAATACTTTTTCCCGGAACGAGAGCCAAAAATTCCAAGCCGAAAAGGTAAAAGCGGAACGCTGGGCGGAAAGAAACAACAAAAAGGTCCGCTTTGCTATAGACAGCATCCTCTACGAATTGCAATATGTGGGTGTCGACAGCATTCCCCAATACTACAAAACGAATAATGTTGTTTCCGCAGCAACAATTTCCACCAACAAAGTGCATCCTTTTGGCGGCATGGGGTTAAGCCTTACCGGTTCTGGACTAACGATCAGGGAATGGGACGGGGGAAGCGCCCTGAGTACCCACCAGGAATTTGGCGCAAGAGTTACGGTTGCCGATGGCAGCCCCGTGCATTATCACGCCACACACGTTGCCGGTACAATGATGGCAGCCGGAGTTATTGCCGCTGCAAAAGGTATGGCGTATGAGGCTAATTTAAAATCGTTCGACTGGAATAACGACGATGCCGAAATGGCTACCGAAGCCGCCGCAGGAGCGCTCGTCAGCAACCATTCGTATGGCTGGGTAAGAGGTTGGTCGGGTGGTTTATGGTACGGTAATCCGGCCATAAGCACCCTCGAAGATTATCTTTTTGGCTTTTACGACAACTCCTCCAAAGCATGGGACGACATTGCCAACAACGCCCCGTATTATTTGATTTGCAAAGCGGCCGGCAACGATCGCGGAAATTCGGGCGGGCCCGGTGCTCCCTATCCCGACGATGGCCCCTACGACTGCATCGGGCAGCAAGGCGTGGCCAAAAACATCCTTACCGTTGGTGCAGTTGATGACCTGCCCGATGGCTATACCGGCCCCGACGATGTGCTCATGTCTTCGTTCAGCTCATGGGGTCCGGCCGACGACGGACGCATCAAACCGGATATTGTTGCCAACGGCATCAACCTGTTTTCAACCTATCATTTAAGCGATGCAACGTATGCCTCCATGAGCGGCACATCGATGGCCACACCCTCAGCAACCGGTTCGCTGGCGCTTTTACAACAACACTACTACAACCTTTTCCAAAATTATATGCTTGCGGCCACGCTCAAAGCGCTGGCGATTCACACGGCCGATGAAGCCGGTCCCGATCCGGGCCCCGATTACATGTTTGGCTGGGGATTGATGAACACGACCCGGGCAGCAAACCTCATTACCACCGATCAAAACAACGATGTCATTTCCGAACACAAACTCAACAACGGCACAACTTTTACCTACGATGTGATCGCTAACGGCACAGAACCGTTGAAGGCCACCATTGTCTGGAGCGATCCTTCGGGCTCACCACCCCAGACCATGCTCGATCCCGCTACGGCCATGCTGGTCAACGACCTCGATTTACGGATTACCCGGGAACAAAACACCTATTACCCCTGGAAACTCAACGGGCTCATCCCGGCAAATGCGGCCACGAATAACTCAGAAAACAACGTCGATAATGTGGAAGTGGTTTTCATCGATGATCCGGTAGCCGGGACAACCTACACCATTCGTGTCGACCATGACGGCTCCCTGACGGGCGGTTCACAGAATTTTTCGCTGATCGTTTCCGGCATTGAATCTTCGGTTAAACCAGTGGCCAATTTTCAGGCAGACAATACAAATCCGTTTGTCGACGAAGCCGTAAATTTCACCGACCTATCATCCAATATACCGACCTACTGGAACTGGACGATTTCCCCCGGAACCTATTCCTTTGTTGCCGGAACCAGTGCCAGCTCCCAAAACCCGAAAGTGGCCTTTACAGCCGAAGGCACGTATACACTATCGCTGACGGCAGCCAACGCGAAAGGCAACGATACGGAAACAAAAATTGATTATATCACCGTATCCAACTGCGGCCTTTTTTCGCTGCCGGTGTACGAAAGCTTTGAGTACGGGGTGGTTCCGCCGGGATGCTGGATATCGGTCGATAACGACGGGGACGGCCACTTCTGGGAAGCAGGCAGCGCCGGATACACACCCTATCACGGGAATTTTGTTGCTTATTCGGAATCGTATGACACGGGGACGAAACTAGCCTTAACTCCCGACAACTGGCTCATATCGCCGCACTTGTCGATCACCACCGACAGTGTTACGCTGAAATACGAGATCCGGGCACAGGATGCAACAAAATTCAACGAAAATTATTCGGTTTTGCTGTCAACAACCGGAAATGCCCTCGGGGATTTTTCAACAGTAATAACCCATCCAATTACAGCTTTTGGTTGGTATTCCGTAAGAATCAGCTTTATGGGGTACGCAGGAAAGGACGTATACCTCGCTTTCCGGCACTGGGATTGTTCCAATCAGTCCCAGCTCATTCTCGACAACATACGTATCGAAGAGTTCGGTGCCCCGGTTGAAGATATTGTTGTTGATGTGGGCGAAACACGATGTTTTGACGCCCCTTATACCTTAACGGTTGCCGGGGGCGGTTCGACGGTTGAACTGATCAGCGGTTCAACAACCACGTTCATTGCAGGAGAAAACATCCTCTTTTTGCCCGGCTTTCATGCCCATTCGGGCTGTAACATGGACGCACACATAACAAGCGATGGCTCTTTTTGTGAAGCAGTGGCCCAACAAAGCGTTTCTTCTGTAATGATGGAAACCAGCCCACAAAAAAGCGTTTCGGAGAAGTCCGAATCGGAAACAATCGATCAGCTCCCCTCAGAAAAAGATGTTTCGATATATCCCAATCCGTCAACAGGAATGTTGCATATTGAATTAATAAATTTTACCGAACCGGCAAACCTGAAAATTTACAATCAGCAGGGCGCGGTTTTCCTCAAATCCGAACAGGGATTCTCAGGAAAGGCTGTCCTCGACCTTTCCCATGCTCCACGCGGACTGTATGTTGTAAAAGTAGTTGACCAGAACGAATTCTTCACCCGAATAATTATTCTGGAATAATTTTTCCCATCATGGATGGGTGCAAATAAGGAATTATCTTTCGGCAGAAGACAGATAACAACTATTTTTATGTCAGCTTTACACAGTGAGCAGCTGCAATACGATGCAAAAATGATAACAAAAATACTGCAACGACAAAACGATAACGGCGGTCCGTTTTGGTCAAGAGAAGACGGAAATATTCACGCTCCTTTGGGTTATTCGACCATTGATACTCTATCCGTTCTGGGAGAGTTGGGTTATTCAATGAATGATCATGTGCAAATTGCCCGGGCTGTTGATTTCCTGTTCGCATACCAAAGTCCGGAAGGTTGTTTTAAATACGCTCCCAGCAGCTCAAAACTTCCTTGTTTAACTGCCCACATTGTAACAGGATTAGGAAAACTTGGTTTAATCAACGACTTAAGAACGGAGAAAAGCTACCGCTGGATGCTGGATATACAATGCAATGATGGTGGATGGCGATGCCAGACCGTAAAATTGGGCAAATCTCCATTGACCGATGCAAGCAATCCCGGAACAACCTTATATGTATTGGATGCTTTTCGATTCAGGAATAATTCTGCAAGCGATTTGAAAAGATTAAACAAAGGAGTAGACTTCTTATTACAACATTGGGATATACGCCAGCCTATTGGACCCTGCAAATTTGGAATTGGCACTACATTTATGAAAATTGAATACCCATTTTTACGCTATAACTTATTTTACTACGTTTATGTTTTATCATTCTATAAAACAGCTAAAAAGGACAAACGATTTCTGGAAGCATATCATACGCTTCGTGAAAAAATTATAAATGACCAATTGATTCCTGAGAACCCACACAAAGCATGGGCGGAATTTGATTTTGCTAAAAAAGGACAAGTTAGTGAGATCGGGACGAAACGATGGTTAGAGATCAAGAGCAATATTGATATGTAACTGAATGTCTGTATATAACAACGATTATAAAAACATTTTCCCAATTTTTTTGGAACGCGGATGTCGCGGATGCGAAGCAGCACGGATTTTTACGGATTTCATTGCTTGGATCCAATGGCAATTCAAAAAGACGACAACCTGTTGAAATGAATTGGGCTAAAGCCCTTTTCTTTTCAGATACCTCACTAAATTCCGGCCGGGGATCGATTCGGCTTTTTCTATCCGTTGGCTGAAGCCAACGGCAATGTATATAGTAAACAAAATTCAGGCATTGACATCCGGACTCCAGTCTTCAGTCTTCAGTCTCCCGTCTTCCGTCTCCCTGCCTGTGTCATGCAGAATTTTATTCCCCAAACTTTTGTAAAATTTTCTGATCAAAAACAGGTAACCAAACGTATCTTTAGCGAATTAAATAGTATAAACCTAAACCTTATGAAGAAAGTACTCCTTCTTGTAATTGCTGTGTCATTATTCCATGTATCGTATCCCCAGTTGATCATTAACCATAACCATACCGATATTACCGGCCTCTCGGAGGCCCAGATTAACCTGGCCAAAAGCGCCCTGCACATTGCCTACGGCCACACCAGCCATGGCAGCCAGGTTACCGACGGGATGAGCGGTCTGGTGGGTTTTGCCAACGGAGGGGGGAAAGGATTGGAGCTCCCTGCAAACATTTTCGCCTGGAACAACGGCGGTACCGGAGGCGCCCTCGATTTGCACGACTATGCCATGGGTGGCGACGTAGGCTACTACCCAGATTGGTACAACAACACGGTAAACTACCTCGAAAATCCGGCCAACAGCGATGTGAACGTGATCATGTGGAGTTGGTGCGGGCAGGCCTCGGGCAGAACCGAACAAACCATGATTGATACCTACCTGGCCCCCATGACTTTATTGGAGAATACCTACCCCAATGTAAAATTCGTATACATGACCGGGCACCTGGACGGATCGGGCCTGGAGGGGAACCTGAACCAGCGAAACCAGCAAATAAGGGACTACTGTACGGCAAACAACAAAATACTGTACGACTTTGCCGATATTGAAAGTTACGACCCCGATGCTTTGGTAAATTATATGGAACTTTATGCCAATGACAATTGTGACTACGACAGCAGTGGTAACTCAAGGAACTGGGCAACAAGATGGCAAAACTCCCATACCGAAAATGTCGACTGGTACGACTGCTACTGTGCCCACAGCCAGGCATTAAACGGCAACCAGAAAGCCTACGCTGCATGGCACCTGTTTGTGGGCATTGCCAACCTGATAAACCTGGGAAATATTGCGGCCAACCACGTGGTTAGCGACACCCTCGTCGGTGCCGGTGAAAGCGCCTGCTTCGATGCCACCGACACCCTTACGGCAGCCGGCGACGGCACTGACGTGGAAATCGGAAGCGGGGGATTTGCCGAATTCATATCCGGGGGAATCATCCGGTTTCTTCCGGGGTTTCATGCGCTTAGCGGAAGCGTAGTGCAGGCGTTCATCACTACGGCCAACGAATTCTGCCAGGTGATTCCACTGGTTACGGAACAAGCTCCTGTAACAGCAAAAAGTACAACATTCAACATCCCGGTTCATTATTCCGATCCCGCACCGGCTGCCCCACTTACGATAAGCTTGTACCCCAATCCCAACAACGGTATTTTCACGATAAATACCCACAGTGAAGAGGAGAACCTGTCAATCCGAGTTTTCAACAACACAGGGGCAAAAGTCTATCAAAGCAAAATAATCCATCCATCAACAAACGTAAACCTGCAGACCTTGCGAAGCGGAATATATATTCTGCAGGTAGCCGCAAAAGGGCAATTAAGAAGCTTGAAATTCATCATCGAATAGAGGTCTCAGTTACGTAGTATTTTTGCCTTCTTACTCGATGGTTGGAAACAATTATGAAGTTTTTTCGTATTTCTTTTTTTTTACATAACTTTTTTCATAGTTTATTATTTCCTTTGAGAAAATTAACGGGGAGATTATTCACTTTTCAACAAAATCTTTATGAAACGAATTTCGGCAAGGCCGGCAATCATGTTGGTGATCGCTATCTTTTTATCTTTTAGTAACATTCATGCGCAAAACAGATATCTTTCGTTTACCGGTTCCACCGTGCAACAAACAGAATCGTCTAGCCCGGTTCCCACCCGTACCGTGAACCTTGCAAAAGCGAATGCGGTTGAAATCAGTTACACTTTTTCGGGAGCCACGGTTTCGGATGCAAGGGTCAATTCTGAAACATACAATTACATCCATGTCAACGGGTTTTCAAAACTGGGACAAGTTGGCGCGCCGGCTCTGCCTGCCCGAAACGAAGTAGTTGCCCTGCCCCGGGGTTCGGAAGCTCTGATTGAAATACTCGATACAACATACACCGAACTGGATGGTTACATGGTACATCCCACGCTCAAACCGGCCATCGATACCGACGGGGCACCCTCGCCCACATTTGAAACCGACCCGAATGTGTATTCAGACAATGCCTGGTACCCCAAAAATAATGTTGAAATAATCCGGGTGGGCCTCAGCAGGGGAACTCCCCTTGCAGTGGTTCAGGTCACCCCCGTACAGTTTAATCCGGTAACACGCAGAATAAGGATTTGCACCCATATCGAATTCCGGATTAGCCCTGTTGGCGGCGAAGGGAATTTTGATTACATCGGCCGGGAAAATACCTCGACGTATACGCACAACCTGAAAAAAACGGTCATCAATTCGGAAAGCATTCCCGAAGGACGTTCCCAAACCACAACAACATCGATACCAACAGAAAGCAGCCTTGCACCCAAAAACTACATCATCATCACCCATTCGCAATACCTCGACGAAGCCAATCGCCTGGCCAACTGGAAGCGGCAGCTGGGCTATTCGGTCGAAGTTGTTTCCCGCCCGGCATGGACAGCCGAAGAAGTTAAAACCGAAGTGCACGACCGCTTTGCAGCATGGACACCCAGGCCCGACTACCTGCTCATAATAGGTGATCATACCGGCGACTACGCCGTACCCGGCGAAATCCATCAGGACCCCAGCGAGGGCGATGATTTTGCCACAGATACCTATGTCGTTTGTATGGATGGCGGCAGCGATCATTTTCCCGACATGGCCAAAGGGCGCATTTCGGTTTCATCGGTCGCCGAGGCAAATATTATCATCGATAAAATCATCGCGTATGAAAAAACACCTCCCGCCGGCAGCTCCTTTTACGATAACGTACTAAACTGTGCCCAATACCAGGATGTGGAAAGCGATGAGCCCGCCGACGGATATGCGGCCCGCAGATTTTGCCACACCAGTGAAGAAATCAGGGATTATTTACAGAACGAGCAGGGTTATACTTCCACCCGAGTTTATTTCCGCGACACAGGGGCTGGTACGGCCAATGTCGAAACCCTGCGGTACAATAACGGATACTATTCCGACGGGCAATTGCTCCCTGCCGAATTGCGCTCTTCATCGTTTAACTGGAGCGGAAACGCCAGCGACATAACAACAGCCATTAATGCGGGAAAATTTCTTGTCTTTCACCGCGACCATGGTTATGTTGGCGGTTCAGGCTGGCATCGACCTTATTACACCACAAGCAGTATGGAAAGCCTGGCAAACGGAAATCTTCTTCCCGTTGTCTTCAGCATGAACTGCCATACCGGTGAATTTCAACTGAGCAACTGCTTTGCCGAAAAATTCCTTCGAATGGAAAACAAGGGAGCGGTTGGGGTGGTTGCTGCTGCCTATTACAGCTACAGCGGCTATAACGACGCCCTCTCGGAAGGGATGATCGACGCCATTTGGCCCGACCCGGGTCTTTTTCCCGATTTTGGCTCAGCCGGGAGCGGAGGAACGTACACCATGGGAGGAAGCGAAGGAATCTACACCATGGGCGATGTTTTAAATCAGGGTTTGTATGCCATGATCCAAAATTTTTGGGACAACAACTACACCTTCGAACTCTTCCACTACTTTGGCGACCCGGCCATGAAAATCTGGACGGCCGACCCAAACGAAACCCATATTACAGCCACACACGATAACACCATTGATTGTACCGAAAACTTGTTTACCGTTTCTGGGTCGGAAGCATATGGCACAGCAACCCTTGTATGCAACAATAAGCTTATCGGAGAGACGCTCCTCGATGCATCGGGAAACGGGACCATAAGCTATGCCCTTGAAACAGCCGGACAGGTTCTTCTTACTGTTTCGAAACACAATTGTGTTCCCTATATCGCCTCATTAACCCAGATCTGTGCCGGATATCCTCCGGAAGTCGCCACGATTGATGCGGTGGATATTGAGGAATATTCGGCAAAAATTGGTGGGGATATTCTCAACGATTACAGCAACCCGGTTATCGAAAGCGGTGTGCTCTTCAGTACCGATCCACTGTTTGAAATGGGGCAACCGGGGGTTGTTCAACTCCACACTTCGCCCATGGTTGCCAACGGAACTTTTGAATTCGATATATCCGGGCTTCAGGCTGCAACAACTTATTATTTTATGGCCTATGCAAGCAATGCAATGGGTACAAGCTACAGCGATAAAAGCTTTTTCACCACCCTGAGCGATTTGTCAATTGTCCCGATATGGAACGAGGACTTTGAAAACGGAGGCTTCATACCGGATGGCTGGACCCAGGAGCAGATAAACAGTTCGGGCGCTAACTGGACATTTGTAACCGGAAACGGAACCGGACATCCGTCTACGGCTCATGGAGGTGTGTACAACGCCTGCCTTCGCGACCGGTCAAGCGCCGATAGCAAGACAAGGCTGATATCACCCCAGTTTGATTTGACCGGCCTTAGTCATGTTTCCCTGATCTTCTGGCATACCCAGGAATTTTGGTCCCCCGACCAGGATTTATTGACCGTTTCGTACCGCACATCCTCTGCCGTTAGTTGGATTGAGCTTGAAACGTACACTTCAAGCATCAGCGCATGGACAGAGGAAGTGATCCTTCTGCCCGAAACATCTTCGGAATTTTATATTTGTTTTGAAGGTAACGCCAAATACGGTTACGGTGTTTGCGTCGATGATGTATTGCTACAAAGTGCACATAGCAGCATTCCTAACACACGATCTCTAAGCAATATTGCAACGGGCACAGGCGATGCCCCATGCTATGGCGCCCAGCAAACCATTACCGTAGCCGGCAATGGCAACCCGGTCGATTTCCTGGACGGATCAAGCGTTAACCTCATTGCCGGCGAATCCATTTCGTTCCTTCCCGGCTTCCATGCCCACAACGGCAGTTACATGGATGCATGGATCACCACAACAGGTTCGTTCTGCGACGCGTTGCCCGAACAAGCTATTGTGGAATACACTGCGCCAATGGTGCATAAAAGTGAAAATATTGAACGGGAAAAATTAATTCAAAATGATCTTGAAGTTGAACCATCAATGAAAGTTTATCCGAACCCCACTCAAGGGCAGATAAAAATTGAACTTGGTAACATTGAAGGCATATCGAAACTTACTGTTACAAACAGCAGTGGGGTTTTACTTTATAAAACTGATTGCTGTGGAAAATATGCTGAAATAGAAATCCCTGAAATACATAAAGGAATTTGTTTTATAAGCCTCACGAACGGAAAAAATGTGTTGACTCAAAAATTAATTGTTTATTAATTATATTCATTAGAATAATTCGGTTTGGAAATATATTTTTAAAAAACTTTTATAAACCTTCTTTGAGGTAAAGGTTTTGATTTTTAAATATTTACATGCAATAAGGGAAACAAATTTAAAGGGGTGAATCAATTTATTGAACTGGAAAAAAACGCATAAGTAAGTTGATTTCAGGAATATTATTCTGTGGAGATCAGGATTTTCGTTTTTCAAAAATTTCGCTTTAGTCATTCCCCTCAATTAGGTGTTTAATGATTTCTTTAAATAAAAGCCTTATAATGAGAAAAGTATTTGTCAATTCATTATTCATTTTTATTTCAATTTTTGGATTTCTTCCTTCCTATGCATTATCAATTGAACTTGCAGCTTCAGAAATAAATGATTCAGGTTTTGCTAAAAGTTGGTATGATATTGAAGTTGAAGTAACAATAACCGGTGAAAGTCCTTACTTTTTGGGTGGGATTCTTTTTTTGGATGGTAATTTTGCGGGAACCATTGGAAATTTTGATAGTCTTGAAGTAGTTGATTATTATGGTACCGAGGTAATATCCGAGGGCGTTTTACCTTGTAACACCCATGAAATAACCTACGTTTTATATCGTGGAGCCTATGGCTATCCCAACTATGAGGTTGTTCAAAGTGCATCTATTTCCGTAAACACATCCTGTCATAACACATGGGGACATGGCGATTTGCTCATTTCCAGCAAGGAATTCTATGATGATTTTGTTGCGCCCCTTAATCTTGTTACCGTTGAG
>DAIMEA010000057.1:0-13215 GCA_036725585.1 Prolixibacteraceae bacterium
CTAAAGCACTAAAGCACTAAGGCACTAAAGCACTAAGGCACGACAACCACAACAACCCAACACCCATGTCCACACCCAGCAAATCTTCACCCGATGCCATCCGGCGAAATTTTGATCAACAGGTCGGTCGCTTTTCCAATGTCGAAACAGGGCAAACCACAGCCATCGACTCGCCCCTTTGCCTCGAACTGGTTTCCCGGGCAGCCTTCCTGACCAACCCCAATGCCCAAAACATTCTGGACCTGGGATGCGGAGGTGGAAATTATGCCGTCAAAGTTGCGCTACTTCTGCCCCATGTTCACTGCACACTCATCGACATTAGCAAGAATATGGTTCAGGCAGCCAGGGCGCGATTGGAAGATCTTGTTTCGGGTTCAGTTACAGCCCTTCAGGGCGACTATCGGGATCTCGAATTGGGAGAAGAACGATTCGACATTATTACAGCCGGTACAACCTTACACCATTTACGCGATGAAAACGAATGGGAAGGGGTTTTTGGAAAAGTGTTCCGGGCGCTGAAACCCGGAGGCTCCTTTTGGATCAACGACATCGTTTTGGCCGAAACAGACGAAATCAACGAAATGATGCTGAGCGGCTGGATGAGTGTGCTCAAAAAACAAATCAGTGACGAAGAAATCGCCCTGTACCGGGAACGTTACGAAAGTGAAGACTCGCCCCGCCCACTTTCCTGGCAGCTCGATTTGTTGAAACGGATCGGTTTCCGAAAAACCCTTGTACTGCACAAACATTTTTATTTTGCCGCTTTTGGCGCGATCAAATAAGATCTTTTCCCAATCACAGGAAACATCCTGAACGGAGGCCTTTATGCATTGTTTATAAAAACTTTAGACAAAAAAACAGGATTCATATTCTGGTTTTCATTGCTTTCAACTGTTACACATCGTGCCCGGGAATTTTTCCATTTGCATTTTCATTATTTTTCATATCTTTGCAGCCGCAGAAACAAAAACGACGCCTCGTCGTGTTTATGCAGCGTTCATTCAATTTTTGGTACCTTGGCCGAGTGGCTAGGCAGCGGTCTGCAAAACCGCGTACGGCGGTTCGATTCCGCCAGGTACCTCCCATGAACAGAAAACCCATTTGTATAACATTGAAATACAAATGGGCTTTTTTTTTGGAAGGGGCAAAATCAAGGGCTGATATCAATCCGATGAACGACTTTTTCTGCCGTTGCCTTTTCAATTTCGCGCTGACTTCATGTATTTGTTGACAGAGTTTTTCGTGCAAGAATGATTTTTAATCGGAAAAAACAGGATCCCTGTTTTAAAAAAAAAGCGGGTTATCGTTTTGATAACCCGGCTGTTCATAGTTTAGTTAGATCAGAAAATAGATGATGGTTTAAAGAGAAAAGGAAGATTATTGTGTTTCGTTATGTATCGGGTTCATATACTCTTTTTTCGGGTAGCTAATATAGAATTAATTTTTTAAATTCCGAACCCGACGTTGAAAGAAATTTGAACGTCAAATAGTTTCTGCAAACGTTTGCAACGGGTCTTTCAGCTTGTATATAATTGTTGTTTAGGCATTAGAAAAACAAAAAAAAGATGATAAATCGCATTATTCGGATGCTTTTTTTCCGAAAAAGATGCTCCACAACATCAAATATGGAAAAACGTTTCGTTTTTTTTGAAACCAGGAAAGAAGATTGGGGAATGTTTCCTTTCAAAAATAGTATCTTCGAAATAATTTCATTGCATGGAAAAGTTTTTGAAAACAACGGCTTCCTACCTTCTAAACCGGTATCAACAAAATCTGCCCGGGCTGACCGTCGTTTTTCCCAACCGAAGAGCCGGGCTGTTTTTCCGACAGTACCTGTCCGAATGCATCGAACAACCCATCTTCTCGCCCCGCATACAGACCATCTCTGAACTGATCGAAGAAAACGCAAACCTAAAAAAAGCATCAACCGAAGAGTTGATTATCGAGCTGTGGAAGGTATTCACCCGGATCACCGGAATCGACGAAAGCCTCGATGATTTTTATTTCTGGGGAGAAATGTTGCTGCACGATTTCAACGAGATGGACCAATACCGGATTGATGCCCGGAAATTGTTTTCGAATATCTATTCGCTGAAAGAACTGGACACCGTTTTTGATTATCTGGACGATAATCAGCGAACGATTCTTTCGTCGTTTTGGAAAACCATTCTGGAAGTAAAGGATTCGATCGACAAACAAAGATTTCTGAAAGTGTGGGGCGATCTTTTCCCGGTTTATGACACATTTAAAAAGCAACTTCGTGCCCGGGGAATCGGATACGAAGGAATGATTTACCGCGATTTGGCCGAACGGCTCGACAACCCCGATTTTCACCTTCCCGAAACGAAATGGTCGTTTATCGGATTCAACGCATTAAACCGTTGCGAACAAGAACTTTTTAAGCATCTGAAGAATAATGCCTCAGCCTTGTTCTTTTGGGATTACGACGATTATTACCTTCAAAAAACACACCACGAAGCCGCTTTGTTTTTGCGTTCCAATTTATCACAATTTCCCCCGCCGGACGATTTTCTGTTTCAAACCGATTCCTTTTCTGCGTTGAAAGAAGCCGAAGTGGTTTCGGTTCCCGGTTTTTCAGGACAGGCCCTGGTCGCGGCCCGATGGCTTGAAGAAAACAGGGCCCCCGGCACCCGTCGCTACGATCATACGGCTGTGGTTTTTTGCAACGAAGCCTTGCTCGTTCCGGCTTTGAATACCCTGCCCGGGAGTGTCGAAAGCGTGAACATCACGATGGGCTTTCCACTCAAAGATGCACCTGCCTACAGCCTGATCCGGAATCTGGCCGAATTGGATCGAAACAGCCGGCCCGACGAAAAGGGACAGGCGCTCTTCTATCACCGACAGGTATTGTCGCTGCTGAATCATCCCCTGTTATCGGTTCTGGTAAGCGAAGCCCGGGAGCAGCTGACAAACGACATCCACCGGAAAAACCAGATTTATTGCACGGTGGCCGATATGGGCATCAGCGATTTTCTGAGAACACTTTTCACCCTGCCGGTACAATCTCCGGAAATCGGCGCCTACATCCGGCAAATTGTTGCGCAAATTGTCCCATCCCTGCCCGAAAACGATGTTTTGGCGCGAGAGTCACTGTATCAATTACTGTTGTTGACAAACCGCTTACAACGTTCCCTCTTTGGGAG
Source organism: Prolixibacteraceae bacterium (assembly GCA_036725585.1). Lineage (GTDB taxonomy): Bacteria > Bacteroidota > Bacteroidia > Bacteroidales > Prolixibacteraceae > DAIMEA01. The sequence goes on from DAIMEA010000057.1 coordinate 3,165, forward strand.
CGATCACAACAAAGATGTTGGGCTATCGAAAAAGCTGTTTTACCAATTGCTACTGCGTCAGCTGGAACGAATCACTGTCCCCTTTGAAGGAGAACCCCTTTCGGGTGTGCAGTTTATGGGCTTTCTCGAAACCCGCTGCCTCGATTTCGACCAGGTAATCCTGCTTTCCTTCAACGACGATCGTCTTCCTGGGAGTGGACACCGGCATTCGTTTATACCCTACAACCTGCGAAAGGGCTTCGGCCTGCCTCTGCCCGAACACCATAATGCCATGTATTCGTACTATTTTTACCGGCTGATCCAACGGGCACAAAAAGTATGCATGGTTTACGACAGCCGCACCGAAGGGCTTTCGAGGGGAGAAGTGAGCCGCTTTGCCCTACAATTAAAATACGAAGCCAACACCCTGCAATTGAACGAAAAACAGGCTGTCTTTCCCTACGAACCGGCCGAATCGTCGGGCATAGAAATCGAAAAGACTCCGGCCCTCATCGAGCGGATAGAGCAATACCTCACACAGAAAGGGCTGACCCCTAGCGCCCTCAACCGCTATATCGACTGCCCGCTCCGTTTTTACTTCCGGTACATCGAAGGCTTGGAGGAACACGATGAATTATCGGAAGAAATCGATCCCGTATTGTTTGGACGCATTGCCCATAAAGCCCTGGAAGAAATCTACCGGCCCTGGGTCGGAAAAACGATCGAAACCAAGGCCATCGATACCATACTGAACGATCAAAGGAACATGGAACGCAGCCTCACCCTGGCCTTACAACAGGAATATTTTCGCGGGGGAACGGCAACCCTGAACGGTAAGAACAAACTTATTTTCGACATCATCCGCGAATACGTGGAAACTATTCTCAAATACGACCGGACAAATGTTCCTTTTTACCTCATCGGGCTGGAGAACCGTTTTTCCGACATCCTTCGTATCCCTTCGGGCGAGAAAATCATCCCGGTGAAAATTTCGGGTTTCATCGACCGGGTAGACAAGAAAGAAGGAATGCTCCGGGTGATCGATTACAAAACCGGCCGGGACAAAAACAGCGTTGATTCGATCGAAAATTTATTTATTGCCAACGAAAATCGGAACAAAGCGGCACTGCAAACCCTGTTTTATGCCCGTTGCCTGCAAGCCCATTTCCCGGGTGAAACCAAAATACTCCCGGCCGTTTATGGGGCTAACAACATCTTTCAGAAGGATTTCAACCCTGTGTTTGTTTGCAACAAAAAAGAATTAATCTTTCAGGATGTTGCCGAAGAATTTAATACCCATCTGGAACAAATCCTCACCCAATTGCTTCATCCCGACCTCCCTTTTACCCAAACGGATGATGATAAAAAATGTACATTCTGCGAGTTTAACGGAATATGCAACCGAAAAAATTTAGCGGATTAGCACACAACTTTATTCAGACCAAACCGAAAATCGTTCTTTTTCTTTTGTCAGGGTATCGCCATCGGTGATTTATTCTTAAATTGTTGGCTCATCCCAAATAATTATTCAATGAAACGAGCCATGAGAATACCTCTTCCACAACGAAATGATTATCAATGGCGAGTTTCATGTGGGTCGTTCGAACGATCAAAGCGAAATATTTTGATCCAAAATATAGCCAGTAACTTAATGATAGAAACTCATGAAAAAACTGTACACCATTGCCGAATTCACCAACCCGTTCGAAGTGAAACTCAATTTACTGAAAGATATGCTCGAACAGGCAGGAATCCCTTTTTTTACCACCAATGAATTTACCCGGACCATCAAACCAGCCATTTTCACGCCCAGCGACCTATCGATTGAAGTCAGGGTGTATGAGGAAGACCTGCGAGCTGCCGTGGATATTTACCGGTCGATACAATAAACATTCCGATGAAAGACAAAATGCCTTGTATCCAATTCTTATGTAGTGGATTTGACTTCTTTTGCCGTCAAACCCGATTCCAAAAATTGAAAGGGGGCCTCTGCCTTTTCGATTTTCTGTTTTTCCCTAACTGGAAAGTTCTGATTGTAAGCTTCTTTTTACTCACCCCCGGGGCACTGCAGGCACAGGTTCCCGTCGCAACATGTTCCTATCCGAAAGCAACAGCCAACCACAACCAGCGCAAAATTGTCCGCGACGCACAGGATCATGTATACCTTGTTTTCACCGACTCGACAGAAACAGGGCTTGTTGTGAAGGGGATAAAAATCAACCCGACAGGCGAAGCCACGGATGGAGCTCAGATCCTGGTTAGCGGGCTCAACCCTACTCTAGCCATCAACCGTTCAGGACGTATCTACCTGGTATACGAATCGGCCGATTCTCTTTCCGAAATACGGATGATCCAAACGGCCGATTTTTCGGAATGGACGTCACCGATTACCCTACACGAACCGGGAACGAAGAATTTTCATCCCGTATGCGATTGCGATTCAACGGGAAAGTTGAATGTACTCTGGATTCAGGGCTCCCCGGGAACAGAACAGTCGCTGATATATACGCGTGTATCGGGCGACACAATTGAAAAACAAAAAACGGTTCGCACAAAAAACGACATCAACGACATTGCCCTTGCCAATCATTTACTGAATTTCAATAATTTGCTGGCCTTTTCTATTCAGCATTCCGTCGATTCCATTCATCTGTTTTGCTCGTGGGATTTTCTTGAATCGAACGAAATCCTTTTTTCAACCCGGGGCAGTAAACCCTGCATCTCTTACAATACCGTGATTCCTGATTATATAACGGACCATCGATGGAATACGATCCGGATGATTTACCTAGATCTTCAAAATCAGATTATTGAAGCAGAATTCGAACCGGGAAGGGAATATATGGGGGAACATACTAAAGCTACTGGCATGCAAGGCGATGAAGTTTGCATCGATGATGTTTTACCTCCATTGGGTTATAGTTTTCTTTTCCGGCAAAATGGAAATCTGTATCTGGGATTCTCGTACGGAATGTGGGGTCCCGAAGCAATTCAGGACACCATTCCCAGGGAAGTTCTTTACCCCACCCTGGCATACAAAACCTTTAATCCGCAATATGTCGACTATGCCTGGATGGAAAAAACGGGAAACGCTTATACTCTTTTTTATAAACGATCCGAAAAAGTGCTCGGGCTCAACATACACGATCCGGAAGAAAAAAAGGGCTTTTCCGTTACCGGTTTTCCCAATCCCTTCTCCGAACGCTTAAGCATTGAAATTAAAGTCTCCGACAACAAGACCGATCCTGTTGTGGAAATTTTTGATTTACAGCTCCGCCGAATTGCCGTTTTGAAGCCGGTAAACTCCAGAGGACATGTCCATACTTATATCTGGGATTGCGCCGGGCCATCCATAAAATCCGGCATCTATCTGATTGCATGCACTGCAGGAAAAAATAAAACCGTAAAAAAAGTCATTCTTGAAAAATAGTGAAATTTACTATTTCTCCGGAACCGGGAATTCGCTGTATGTAGCCCGGGAAATTGCCCGGCTTACCCATTCGGAATTGATCGCCATCCCAGGCGTTATCGATCACGAAAAAATTCAATCCGAATCGGAAAACCTGTGTCTAGTTTTTCCGGTCTACCTGGCACAACTGAACGGTATTCCACTGATGGTAAAGCGTTTTGTCGAAAAAATCGACGCGATCCAAACCAAAAAGTTGTTTGCCGTTTGTACCTGTGGAGGCTTGGAATATTTTAATGCCTTACCCACGTTAAAGAACCTGGAGAGACACGTCCGGACCATCGGAGGTCATTTATGTGCCGGATATTCGGTCCGGCTTCCGATGAACAACCTGAATTATCCGCCCTACGTCCCGCACAAGCACCCGGAAATGTTTGCCAAAGCAGAGAAAAAAATATCCGATATTTCCGTGCGGATGCTTGCCGGGAAAAAGGATAAATCCTATATCGGGGAAAACATCCTGAACCTGCTTATGACCCCCCTGTATCGATGGATGAAAAATTTGTACATCGCCGATCTGAAAAAGAAAGCCAAAGTTGACGATACCCGAACCTTGAATTATGAAGAGCTGATCGCCCTAACCGATCGGAGCATCGAAATAAATGAGCGATGTACCGGTTGTGGCATCTGCGTTAACGTATGCCCCGCCGGAAATATTGAACTGAATAGCAACAAACCCGTCTGGCTACACCATTGCGAAATGTGCATGGCGTGCGACGAATGGTGCCCCGAAAAAGCTATTGAGCACTGGAATAAAAAACCGGGAAACGATTATCACTATCCCGGGATAAAACGTTCCGATATGATCCTAAAAACATGTAAATAAAGGAATTCCAACCGATAGTAAATCCATTCGGGGAGCACTATTTCTTTTTTAACTTCTGCCAACCTTTCAGGAATCGGGGAATCCTTTTTTTTCGAATCCGGACAACAAGTTGCGTTTGCTGTCCATTTTTTTTCTCTTTCGAACCCAAAAACATATTTACATAATCCTTTTTTTCTACATTTGAGGCGCCTTAATCATAAAAAAAATCGACAATGAAACGAGCCATGAAGCATACCTCACAAACAAGGATGATTACCCCGATCACAATCGGGGATCACAATCGGGGATCGCTTTCGGGGTGGCGAGTTCCATGAGATACCAAAAAATTTAAAATTTAATCGAATGAAAAAAGTACTGTTTTTAGCCCTTTCTTTTTCGCTGTTCACGGCAACTTCCCTTTTTGCCAACGTAGATCAGGAAAGCGATTTTGACGAATCGGAAATTTATGCTGCTTTTGAGCCGGTATCGGATATCGGAGAACGCATCCTTACCGAGGAGGGACTTACGTATTCGACCCTCTTCCCGGAAAACAACGCTTTGGTGGAAAACGCATCGGCTGTGGCTTCGGCCGGACTGAATGCATCCCAGCAGTCGCCGCCTGTTTTAAATGCCTTTTTATGGGGCTGCGTGGCAGGGGTAACCGGCATTGTGCTGGTAGCGGTTACTACCGGGAACGACGAAGCACAAATTAAGAGCGCCCTGATCGGCTGTGTCGTTCAATCGGTCTCAATTTCGGTCGTTTACAGCGTAGCTTCTTTTGTCTTTTATTACGCCCTTGATTTATATTAATCCGATCGTAAATAAAAAACAGGCAGTCGGATTTTTTCCGCTGCCTGTTTTTATTTTTTAAAGAAAGTCGCTATTCTTTCAATTCGTTGGGCATTTTCCACGAGCGCCAGTGTTCTTCAATTTTTTCGAGCGACACGCCCTTGGTTTCGGGAATGAATTTCCACCCCCAGAGTATCCCGAGCAGCGCCACCCCGGCATAAACAAAGAACGAGCCGGCCGGATTGGGATCGGGATGCGCCACATCGCCATTGTTGATGATCTCCATCCCGGGAGCTGTAAACAGCCAGGCCAGTTTCAGGAAGGTATAGGCAACGATGGCGTTGAAAAACCAGTTCGACAAAGCGCCAATACTCATTCCCACCCCGCGTACCCGGGTCGGGAAGATTTCGGAAATGATGAGCCAGCCAAGAGGCCCGAGGCTGATGGCAAAGAAAAAGATATATACCAAAACCGTTCCCACCGTAACCCATTTCAACGAAGCGCCCAGGCTGTCCTTTAACAGGAAGAACGTTCCCAGGGCCGCCAGGGCAATGGCCATGCCGATCAAGCCGATGAAATAGAGTTTTCGCCGGCCCAGTTTATCGATCACCGACATAGAAACTACGGTTGATAAAACATTCACGATGCCCACGCTGACGGTTGCCGCAATAGCCGCTTTTGCACCGCCAAAGCCGGAGATAATAAAAATAGTGGGAGCATAGTAGATCACGGTATTGATCCCGACAAACTGCTGCACAAACATAATTCCCACCGCAATGAGCAGGGGAATTCGCCAGGTTTTTTTGAACAGCTCGGCATAACCAACCGATTCTTTGTCTTTCTCAATTTCTGTTTTGATATCCCGGAAAGCAGATGCTACATTTTCAGGGTCTTCAATTTTCGAGAGCACTTTTCGTCCTTCTTCTTCCCGCCCTTTACCAATCAGGAAACGAGGGGTTTCGGGAAGGAAGATCATCCCCACAAACAAGATGATGGCCGGGAAAATGCCTACGTAAAACATCCAGCGCCAGGAATAGGGATTCGATTCATCGGCAAAAGCCAGGTCGCTGAAATAAGAAGCGACAATACCAATGGTAATCATCAGCTGAAAGGACGAAACCAGGGCGCCCCGGATTTTGGTTGGGGATATTTCCGAAATATAGAGAGGAACCGTAAACGAAGAAATCCCAATGGCAATGCCCAACACAATCCGGCTGCCAATCAGGAAGCCAATACTGGGTGCAGCCCCGGTCAGAATGGATCCCGCTGCAAAAATCAGAGAGGTAATCAGGATCACTTTTTTTCGCCCGATAATGTCGGTAATCCTACCGGCGCCCAAGGCGCCCAGCACAGCCCCGATCAACACGGCTGCAGTGATCAGTTCCTGTTGTCCTGAGGACATTCCTCCCCACGATGATTTTAAAAAAGGCAGGGCGCCCGATATCACCCCCGTGTCAAAACCGAACAGCAGTCCACCCGTTGATGCAATGGCCGCGATGACAATGACCAGTGCTTTGTTGTTTTTTCCACTCATTTTGTACCAAATAAAAAGTTAGTTTATTGAACGTTTCCAATCGTGACGTAAGAAAAAACACGAAAACGAAACACGGTATACGCGTTGCAAACCATCGTGCCTCTTTTTCACGAAGGCTTAAATATAGAAAATAAACAGAAATATTTCACCGGAAAAAATCATACTCCGCTTTAGAAGCATCGGGGGGTAAAGAAAGCTTTTTCTTTATCCCCCCGATGCAAAGTACCGGATGTTCATCCGGAGTTGTCTTTTCTCAACAGTCGGACAGGGAAATGCCCATAGCCTTAGCCAAACCTTCTCCATAAGCAGGGTCGGCTTTCAGACAATTCCGGATGTGCCGGATTTTTATTTCTTTCGGGGCATCGCCCATATTGCGGACTGTGTTTTCAAACAAAACCTGTTGCTGTCCCTTTTTCATGATCCGGAAAAGATCGCCGGCCTGCCCGAAGTAATCATCGTCCTCACGGTGGTCCCAGTGGTCGGCAGCACCGGAAAGTTCCAAAGGCGGTTCCCGGAATTCGGGTTGCTCCTGCCATTCACCGTAGCTGTTGGGCTCGTAGCCAGGCGTTGCCCCATAATTTCCATCGATCCGCATTTGCCCGTCGCGGTGGAACATGTTTAGGAAGGGGCATCGAGAGCGGTTTACCGGAATCTGATGATAATTGATTCCCAGCCGGTAACGTTGGGCATCCCCATACGAGAACAAACGCCCCTGCAGCATTTTATCGGGCGAAAAGCCTATTCCGGGTACGATGTTGGCCGGATTGAATGCGGCTTGCTCCACATCGGCAAAATAATTCTCGGGATTTTTGTTCAATTCGAGAACGCCCACATCCCGGAGCGGATAATCGGAATGTGGCCATACTTTCGTCAGGTCGAAGGGATTGAAAGGACATACTTTAGCCTGCTCATCGGTCATTAGCTGAATTTTCATATCCCATTTCGGAAAATCCCCCTTTTCGATGCTGTCGAACAGATCGCGTTGATGGCTTTCGCGGCATTTACCAATGATTGCCTCGGCCTCCTGATCGGTCAGGTTTTTGATTCCCTGTTGGGTTTTCAGATGAAACTTCACCCAAATGCGTTCGTTCCGATCGTTGATCAGGCTGAACGTGTGGCTCCCGTAACCGTTCATGTGCCGGTAGGAATAGGGTATGCCCCGATCGCTCATCGTAATGGTGATTTGGTGCAGGGCTTCGGGCAGCAAGGTCCAAAAATCCCAGTTATTTTTCGCACTTCTCAGATTGGTTTTCGGATCGCGTTTTACAGCATGGTTCAGATCGGGAAATTTCAGGGGATCCTTTAAAAAGAACACCGGTGTGTTGTTTCCAACCAGATCCCAGTTCCCTTCTTCTGTATAGAACTTAATGGCAAACCCGCGAATATCGCGCTCGGCATCGGCAGCACCCCGCTCTCCGGCTACTGTTGAAAAACGGACAAAAACTTCGGTTTCCTTCCCTATCCCGGAAAACACCTTTGCCTTTGTATATTGAGTGATATCATGGGTAACGGTAAAGGTGCCAAAAGCGCCCGAACCTTTTGCATGCATCCGCCGCTCGGGAATAACTTCCCGGTCGAAATGGGCCAGTTTTTCCAGGAACCAAACATCCTGCAGCAACATGGGCCCTCTTTTCCCGGCTGTTAGAACATTCTGATTGTCAGAAACAGGGGCTCCTGCAATCGTAGTGAGTTTTTTTTTCTGTTTCATACTTATCATTTTATTTATTAATACTCAAAAAATTCCGATTGAATAAAAAGAAAGACAAGATACAAGTTACTCTTTTTTTCAATACACTTGATTCATTGTTCATCCATTCATGAATTCCAGACGGGAATCCGATACAAAGGGCAGCCAAAACCGATCCCCCCCGAAATAATCGCTATTCTTTCCGACAGGGGAAAAACTCTTCCCGTCAACCAGGGTATACCGAATTCTTTTTTTCTACTTTTGCTTTGATAAATTGAAGACACCATGCATAACCCTTATTTCCCAGGAAACGAGTACCATACACCCGAAAATCACCGCCGCTCGGTTTGGGATATCCTGTCGCTGGGCGGAAGTTTGTATTTCAAGATCCGTTTTCTGAAATTTGTACTGCAAAATCGGAACCTGGCCAAGGCCAACCGATACGATACGGCCCGTTGGGCGCTTAGCTCGTTCGAGATATTCAAATTCGTAGAAAATTGTGGCGGAAAATTTCACATTACCGGCTTCGAACACCTCGATGCCGTGAAAGACGAGCCGGTTGTGTTCATCAGCAACCACATGAGCACGCTCGAAACCATGATCTTTCCCGGGCTGATTGCACCGGTTAAGGAAGTTACCTTTGTGGTGAAAGACAAGCTCATCACCAGCAAAATCTTTGGCCCCATCATGCGAGCCCGCGATCCCATTGCAGTTGGCCGGACCGATTCCCGAAAAGATCTTTTAACCGTACTGAATGAAGGCAAAGAGAAACTGGCGAGGGGCACATCGATCATTATTTTTCCCCAAAGCACCCGTAAAATATCTTTCCATCCCGAAGAATTTAATTCCCTGGGAATAAAACTGGCACAGAAAAACGGCGTGCGTGTGGTCCCTATGGCCATTAAAACCGACTTTTGGGAAAACGGAAAATGGATCAAGGACCTGGGAATTGCCCGGCGGAAGAAACCCATTTACATCAAATTTGGGGAACCCTTTGCTGTGAACGGCACGGGAAAAGAGGAACATCAGTTTGTTGTCGACTTTATTCAAAGCCATTTGAATTTATGGAGTGAATAAATCGGATGAAAATAATTATTACGGGATGGTATCCCGATAGGATATAAAAACAAACATGCTTGAAGAATAACACAAACACGGATGAAACGTAATGTTCTTTTTGCCTCTACCCTCTTCGCCCTTTCCATGGGCTTTTTCGAAAGCGCCATCGTTGTCTATCTGCGGGCCCTTGCTTATCCCGGGGGGTTTTCCTTTCCGCTGCACCCCCTAAGCGAAGAGTTGGCGCGTACGGAATTGTTCCGGGAACTGGCCTCCATGGTGATGTTGCTGGCATTTGCCTGGCTCATATCGAAGCGAAGAACGGAGCGTTTGGCCTGGTTCGTATACAACTTTGCTATTTGGGATTTATCGTATTATTTGTTTCTGAAAATACTGCTCGGTTGGCCCGAATCCTTGCTTACGCTGGATATTCTCTTTCTGATCCCGGTAGCATGGACTGGCCCTGTGGCAGCGCCGGTCCTGCTCTCCCTGCTCATGATTGTATTTGCATCGATCGTTCTGAAACACAACAACGACTGGAAGCGTGCTCCCTTGTCGCGAACATCGCTCGCCCTGTTGGTTTCCGGATCGTTCGTCGTCATTTTATCTTTTATCGTCGAGTATTTGGTCTTCTTTTTTCAAACCACACCCCGCTTCGTTGATCTTTTTAAGCTCGAAGCCCATCAACAGGTTTTAAACTGTTTTGTTCCCGACAAATTTTCCTGGTATTTGTTT
>DAIMEA010000058.1:0-13171 GCA_036725585.1 Prolixibacteraceae bacterium
ATTAATAATGTAAGGAGAAGTATCCCATCCTTGTATATATGAATGATTAAATATGCAGTTGAAAATTTTTGGCGAGGAGTTTTTTATATTTATAGCCATACAACTACTAGTTTGACTAGAATAGAGGCAATATATTTGAACTCCTTCCAATATACTTGATCGATCTTCCAAACCTGTAAAATAAAAACCGTTATATTCTGTTGAGGGCCATCCTGCGTGGTCAGTATCACTATCATCAAGATTAATTAAGCAACGTTCAGGTCCATTCTCAGACCTTACAGTAATTCTTTTACCGAAAAAACGAATATCATGATTACCTTCTCCAGAATATTCTCCATCTGCAATAAGGACCGTATCCCCATCCCAGGCGGCATCAATAGCAGCCTGTATATTTGGATATTGCGAGGGGACTTTGAATACGCTTTGGGCGTATGTGCTTAATGACAATACGGCAATCAGAAGAAAAAAGGGTACTGCCTTTTTGAATACTATATCCATTGTGTTTATATCAGTTTGTTTTCGTTTGCCCGGGCAATCGCCTGCACGTTCGAATTAACCTTGAGTTTTTTGTAAATATTTTTGGTATGCGCATCGATGGTGTGATAGCTAAGTGCAAGTTTTTCGGCAATCTCTTTTTTCGTTAATCCTTCTTGAATTAACGAAAGCACATTTTTCTCCCGTATGGTTAATGGCTTCATTCAATTATGGTTTTGAAACAGTAAAGCAACATACCCCTCAAAACTAGGGTGAATAAATTATGTATCAAATCCCGTAAATACGGTATATTTCGGCTAGATCAAATGCTCGTCGTTTGCTTTTATTGCCTTTCAATACTTTGTAACCTGCAACGAGATAATACAGAGTATCATTTTTTTTGTAATTTTGCTTGCATACCAATATAAAGCAGGCCATGCATACAACCTTTCATTTAAATTCGGCCCAAGATATTAGCTCTGACCTTCTTGATGCAATTAAGGCGGCATACAAAACGAAACCGATTACCATTATTGTTGAAGAGGAAGAAGAAATAACGCAAGAAATGAAAAGCATTTTGGACAGCAGGCTTCAGGAGGACGAATCAACTTATATCTCTTCAAGTCGATCAATCGAGATGCTCAAAAAGAATTATGGCTTATAGCGTAATTGTTTCTCCACGAGCTCAAATTGAGATAGCAGAAACCCTGCAAAAAGGCCATAATTCAAAATTTATGTTTATCAATATGCCTTCAGTATTTCAGAGTCGATGAATGTTTCAGTTTACAAAATCAGAAGCAGATAAATTATTTCTGTTAACGGTGATAATTTAAATTCCACCCGTGTGTGTCTAGTTCTAAAATCCCTTAAATACGGTATATTTCGGCTAGATCAAATGCTCGTCGTTTGCTTTTTTTACGGCCTGCACATTGGAGTTGACCTGAAGTTTCCTGTACATGTTTTTGATGTGGGCATCGATGGTATGGTAGCTCAATACAAGCTTTTCGGCAATCTCCTTTTTTGTTAATCCTTCGCCCAACATCCGGAGTACATTCTTTTCTTGTTTGGTCAGCTTGGTTTTAAGCAGGAACCTGCGATTGAAGTGCCGCAATATTTTTTGTGCCATAAAAGGAGAAAACAGTGTTCCCCCGTTTCGTACCTGAAAAAGGGCTTGTTCGAGGTGGATAAAGCAATCGCCCTTCAGCAGATATCCAACGGCCCCGTTTTTCAAAGCGGCAAAAAGATTACGATCATCTTCAAAAACCGTGAGCATAATGATTTTCAATTCAGGATTGCGCATAAGTAATTCCGGTATGGCGCTTATCCCCGAAATGCCGGGCAAGCCGATGTCCAGCAATAAAATGTCGGCTCCATTGAGTTTCGGGGAGCGGAAAGCTTCTTCGATGGATGGAAAACAGGCATTTAGCTGGTAATCTTCCTTTGCTGAAAAATAAGTTTTGACCTGTCCGGTGAATTCTTCCCTGTCTTCGATCAATACAATTTTTATTTTTTCCATAAGTTGGTTGTTAGCATAATGGTCGTTCCCTGTTGAGCTGTTGATTCGATATGTAAAATCCCGCCAATCTCCTCAGCCCGGTTACGTATGCTTTTCATTCCCATACCATTCGATGGGTTCTTAACATCGAAACCAATGCCATTATCGGCGATTTGCAGCCGCAACATACCCGGTTCGAAAAATATTTGGATTTTAACTTCGGTGGCTTGGGCATGTTTGGCAATATTGTTTATTACTTCTTTGAATATAAGATAGATATTCCGCTTAGTCCTACCGTCGGCTTCATTGGGAATGGCATCCTTATCGACCTCAAACGTGAATTTTGTCCGGTATAAGATTTGCCCCGCTACCGCTTCCATGTGTGCTACCAGTTTGGGAAAGGGATCGTTGCTGGGGTTGATGAACCAGATGATATCCCGGATCGATTCGGCTGTCGACTGGCTAATGCGGTTTAAATCCTTGCCCAACTTATCCAGCTTATCCCTGCCCATCGATTCGTTTGAAATTTGATACCCGATAAAGCCGATCGTGCTTAACGAAGATCCGATTTCATCGTGAAGATCGGAAGCAATTTGCATCCTCATTTTTTCCAAATATTTTAATCGGCGGATGCGGGTAATAAAGAAAAATACAATCAGAAACAGGGCGCTGAGAACAAGCAACATCTTAAACCAAAGTGTCCGGTAAAAGGGTGGATAAATGGTAATAGGTATTGCTTTTAACGGATTTTCGTGATTGTTGATTGCCTTTACTCTTATCAACAGCCTGTGTTTTCCTGCCGGCAAGTTGGTAAAAATAAGGCTTTGGTTCTTTCCGTTATCAATCCATTGTTCGTGCAGATCTTCAATCCGGTATTCGAAACTTATTTTTTGAGGGATATCGAAGGTGGGCGTTACATAATTGATTTTGAAAACATTTTCTTTATGGTTAAGCTCAATGGAACCCTCATTTTTTAAAAACCAGGACAAATCTTTTCCGGAATTGTACACTTCGAAACCGGTGATCACAAGCTCCCTGTCTTTCGGTTTTCTCGTGCTGATCTGTGTTGGATCGAATGTAACGAGGCCTTTTTCTCCACACGCCAAAAAAGTATGTTCGTCGATTTTTATTAGCGAATTCTGGTTGAATCCATTAAAGGGCAATCCGTCGTCGGTATGGTAGTTGAAAAACTGGTCCGTTTCGGGATCGAAGCAGGAGAGACCGTTGCCCGTTGCAATCCATAAATTACCCAAACAATCTTCGAGGATGGCACCAATCATGTTATCACACAAACCGTTGTCTTTCGTGTAGTGTTTGCATAAACCGGTTTGTGTATCGATTTGGTTCATGCCTCCTCCGTAGGTCCCGGCCCAGGTTCGATTCTTTGAGTCGGTATAAAGTGTAAATACCGTTGGGTGGTTTAGGGCATTGGGATTCGATGGATCGGGGGCAAAAATCCGCAATACCGTACCCTTTTTATCTATTTCGGCTACGCCATATTCGGTGCCGGTTAGGAACGTGTTCTGCTTTGTTTCAAGGATGGTGAACACATTTTTTAAACCATTGCGCGGATCTCCCAATGGAAAATCAAACGGGAAATGTTGAAGGGTTTTTCGGTTGGGGTGTAGTTTGAAAATCCCATCCCATGTACCGATCCACAGGTTGTTGTTCGAGTCTTTACTCATATGGCAAATATGGCGCTGGCTCCATTTGGAGAATGAAAAACCTGCTATTTCGGCCAATGATTTTAGTTCCCGGGTATGTATGTTATACCGAAATACCCCATGATCTTTGCTGCCAAGCCATAAAAGCGAATCGTCGTCGAAAAGCAAGTCGCCAAATCCGATGTCCCTGTTTTCAAGGTGCATGGAGTATCGCCCGTTTTCATAGCATTCCATTAGCCCGCCCGAACCATTAGACACCCAAACATGATTCTTGAAATCAACAGCGATGGAGGCAGTAGAAAATTTATTCAAACAGCTGTTGATCTTATGGTTAAAAGAAAATTCATTTTTATCGGAAAAAAAAATATACACTCCGTCGTACATGCTGCCCATGAAGATATTGCCTTCACGGTCGGCAAAGGTACGGGCAATGGAATAATGGGACGGAGTGTGCGGACTTTCTTTATCGGATGGGATGCATAGAAACCGGTTTTCATTTTTTCTATATACTACAACGCCATAGCCCGGAACCGACATCCAGACATTGCCCTGCCTATCGTAATCAAGCTCTTCGACCAACCGGTTATCGGTCAAATATTTTCTATGAATGTCAACTGTGTTTTTTGTCGTTGGCGATAAGTAAACAATTGTTCCGTTGTTTTCTACAAAGATCAGCTCATCGCCCCAGGCAAAAAAGGTAGAAATAACGCCAACTTCAGAACGGAAAACCGCACGCGTTTCGCGATTTTCAAAGTCGGTGAAATAAAGAGTTGAATCCCAAACCGAGTAAAAACCGGTTTCGACCGGGCGAATAAAATGGGTGTATCGGATCGTGAGCGTATCCGTGTGAAACGTATCCATATTGATGCATCCCAATGTTTTGGATTGGGATACAGAAAACCATAAGTTGTGTTGGGAATCTTCAAAAAGTGGGGTTCGGCCTGACGTTGTCCCTTTGTACGATTGCTGGAAATGAAACTTCCCTCCTTCGAAATAACCCACCTTCAACGTGCTGTCGTTTTGGTTTTTGATTAACGCCCAATAACGATTATCCGTTCCTCGCAACAAATTGACCAGATGAAGGCTGTCGCAATGATCTATATTCAGGAAAAATTCGTACCAGGTTTTAAAACCAAAACTTTTATGATAACACACATGAGGATTACGATCTTGATAATCAAGCCACAATATTCCATCATCAAAGAGTTTAAGTCCCAACAACATGGTTTGAAGCACAAAACCGGAATTTGTTGTTACCGGAGAATACTGTTTAACCGAAAAACCATCCCATTGGTTTAAGCCATTTTCGCAGGCAATCCAAATAAAGCCATCGTTATCCTGAACAATATCCGTAATGGTGTTTTGGCTCAATCCCTTGTCTGCGTTTAAGGTCTCGAAACGAACGCCGGACGGAATGTCGCCCGATGCAAACAGACTATTCAGCAGACAAATCAAAATCAGCAAATTTTTTGGATTCAGGATCTTCATAAATAGAGCAATTGGGAGCCTATTCCTTTTCGAATCATTTCCAATTGGAGTGTAATTCTTCGATAGCAAAAATAACAGAAAAAGATTTCCTGCAAATTAAATCTTTCGGGCTACTGTTGCCGGAACGTTGCTCTCCCTGAGTTTTTTTTATCTTTGCCCCTCAAACCGAAGTATCCATAAAAAGCAAAACTATGGCATCGATCAACGAAAACTATCAGAAACTGAAAGCCGGTTACCTGTTTCCCGAAATCGGGCGTCGGGTGAAAAAATTTTCCGAAGAAAATCCCGGAGCGGATGTCATCCGCATGGGTATTGGCGATGTTACCCTGCCTTTGAGCCCGGCCATTGTGAAGGCCTTTCACGAAGGAGTTGAAGAAATGGCCTCGGCCGCCACATTTCGGGGATATGGGCCGGAACAGGGCTATGCCTTTTTGCGCGAGGCCATTGCCGTAAACGACTACCAGGCCCGTGGAGCCAATATTCAGGCCGGTGATATTTTCATTTCCGACGGATCGAAATGCGATACCGGGAACATCCAGGAAATTTTTGGCAACGACAACGTGGTTGCCATAGGCGATCCGGTGTATCCTGTTTATGCCGACACTACCGTTATGTCGGGCAAAACAGGGCTTTGCGACGAAAAGGGCTATTTCGGAGGCATTGTCTACATGCCCTGTACCGAGGAAAATGGTTTTGTTCCTTCCCTTCCCGATCAGAAAGCCGATTTGATTTTTCTCTGTTTTCCGAACAATCCGACCGGCGCCGTTGCCACAAAAGAAGAACTGAAAAAATGGGTCGATTATGCCCTCATAAACCGGAGCATCCTTCTTTTCGATGCAGCCTACCAGGCGTTTATTACCGACCCTGAAATACCCCGAACCATCTATGAAATTGAGGGCGCCGAAAAGTGCGCCATTGAATTCCGGAGTTTTTCCAAAACCGCCGGATTTACCGGCACCCGTTGCGCCTTCACTGTTATTCCCGACGGGGTAATGGCTTACGATAAACAAGGAACGGCCCATCCGGTAAAACCACTCTGGAACCGCCGTCATACCACCAAATTCAACGGAGTTTCCTATCCGGTGCAGAAAGCAGCTGCGGCCATCTACACCCCTGAAGGGAAAAAAGAGGTTGTCGAAACCATTGCCTATTACATGGAAAACGCCCGCATCATGCGCGAAAACCTCCAGGCTGCCGGATATACAGTTTTTGGCGGGGTGAACGCTCCCTACGTTTGGGTCAAAACCAAAAGCGGGATGAAGTCGTGGGATTTTTTCGACAAACTGCTCCACGAGGTGCATGTTGTTGGGACACCGGGATCGGGATTCGGACCGTCGGGCGAAGGCTATTTCCGTTTTTCTGCCTTTGCCGAACGCGCTAGTGTAATCGAAGCCATGAAACGTGTGAAAAGCCTGGGTTGATAAACTCTGTTAAAACGGGTGTTAATTATTGTTAGCAAAAGAATGGGGAAACCTTCTTTCCACTATTTTTGTATTTGTGAAGAAAAAAATTGCCTGCATCCTAATTGTGCTGCCCTTTATCCTGGGTTGGGCGGAGGTATTACCAGCCCAGTCGCCCGAATTGTACCTGGTGAACATTAAAGGGAAGGTAATCAGCGCCGACAACAGCGAGCCCATCCCATATGCCCACGTCATCAATCAGCGGGTACACGGGGGAACCACGACCAACATCGACGGGAATTTTTCCATCACCATGCTCACCGAGGACACGCTCATCATCCGGGCAGTCGGGTATGTCGATCAGAAATTTTCCGTTTCGGAATATCCTCCCAAACCCCTGTACGAAATTAAAATGAACCCGGTACGCTACCTGATCGACGAAGTTACGGTAACCGACGAATTACGGATGCGCCGGCAACTGGGACTTCCCGAAGCAAAACCCCTCGATATACCCACGGAGTACCGGGGCGACGCCTACAACGAAAAACCCTCCGTCCTGGCAGCAATCTTTAGTCCGCTGTCGTATCTGCAATACAGCACCAGCGAACGGGAAAAAAGTAAACGGGCAACCCTGCAGGCCATTACCAACGGAAAAGAGTGGGAACAGTTTTCGATCCACCACAACCTCGAAAACATCAAACGCCTGACTGGTTTGCAGGGCGAAGAAGCCGAACGTTTCATGATTTATTGCAACATAAACAACCGCTTACCTTTTACCGCATCCGAAATGGAAATCGAATTTCAAATAATGGATCTCTATTTCAAGTACCTGAAGGAAAAAGAAACGGGGACAAAAGAGGAATAAGCTACATGGTCCATTTTGCGCCCAGCGTGGGGCAAATATTCCATCCTTTCACACCGGCAAAATTATAGCCAATCTCCACTTCGCCGCCCAGTGAAAAGCTCCGGTTGAGGTTGATCCACCACTGGGGTTCCGAAAGGAATACATACTCTGTTGCCATGAAGGCTTGTGGTTCGCGCCAGAAATCGAAAAAACCGTTCAGCGATATTCTCCCTTTCCAGAAGTTCACATACCAAACCCCGGTTAGTTGAAAGTTGTGGGGTGATGGATTTCCCTGGATGTATTTATAAAGGCCGGAGAAGGAAAAACCCCTCGAAAAGTCGGGGGCATTCCAGGTATACGTTGCCCCGCCCAGGTAAGCGTTGTTGATCTGCAGGGGGATCAAAGCATTCAAACCCCCGTTGTATTCAATGTGAACCGTAAACGGAGCTTCCCATTTTTTCAGTTCCCGCGAAATTTCCCAGTACGCTTCGGTGGGGCCCTTTTCGGAATAATTGAAATCGATGAAGAAATAAGTGCTTCCGAGCAAATCGGGGGCGAAACGTTCGAGGGTTGAAGTAAAATAATGCCGGCCTTCTCCAAAATCGTAATGCACCTGCAGATTCTGGGCATTAAGGCCAGGCAAAGTGAAAATCAAGACCGGGAAAAAGATCATTCGTTTCATGATGAAATAATTAGAGTTCGACGGAATTCATTGAGCCGGAATCGATGGCATCGTAAAGAAACTGGTTAAACGGAGCCAGAATGCGATACTGATCCACAGCAAAATCGAGAATATCGCTTTGCAGAAGCCGCGATTCGTCAAAACGCATCATCGGAGCCAACGAGCGGTAACGCAACAGGTCGATGTGCACAAAGTCTTTGGGAAAACCCTTGGGCGCGGTTTTCAGCTTGTCGTCGGAATAAAGTTCAAATTTTCCCCGGAACGATGCATCCTCCATAATTTCCAAAAGATCGGAGCTGTTCCGGAAAATATAATTCCGGATGCTTTTCAGTGTTTCGGGCTGGGGCATGTAGATTCCCCCGCTCAGGAAACAGGCGCCGGGTTCGATATGAAAATAGTAACCCGGATGGCCCCCCTTGCGACCGCCCCGGGCAATATAGCTTCCATAGTTGGTTTTGTACGGACGTTTGTCGTTCGAGAAGCGGACATCCCGAAAAATCCGGAACATGCACTCGTTGGGCTTCATGTACGGAATCTGGGGGTCAAAACTACGGATTTCATGAATCAGAATTTCTGTAAAATGCAGAAATTGTTCCTTTGTTTTCTGGTAACGATCTTTGTTTTGGGCAAACCATTCTTTGTTGTTGTTTGCTTCAAGATCTTTCAGGAAAAGCAGTATTTCTTCCATGGGTTTTCTTAATACCGGTAAAAAGATTAATTTGCCGTTCAATTTACTAAATGAAATTTGAAACCGGACCCGGATGATGAAAAAATTTGCCCTGATGGTTGCCGGGGGAAGCGGCAGTCGCATGAACGCCCCTGTTCCCAAGCAGTTTCTGTTGCTTAACGGGAAACCGGTATTGATGCACACGCTCCAGCGCTTTTTTGATTTTGATCCCCTGTTGGAGTTTATCGTCGTTCTTCCCGGCGATCAGATTTCGGTTTGGGAGATTTTATGCAGGGAGTATGGCTTTTCCATCGGGCATAAGCGGATTGAAGGAGGCGATACCCGCTTTGGGAGTGTATGGAACGGACTAAACAGTATTCCGGATTCCGAAGGGATTGTCTTTATCCACGACGGGGTCCGTCCCCTGGTCAGCCAGGCTACGCTGCAACGTTGCCTGGAAACAACGCAGCTAAAAGGAAACGCCCTGCCGGTATTGCCCCTGGTCGAATCGGTCCGCGAGGTGAAGGGCAGCAAAAATTTCCCGGCCGACCGTTCCCGCCTGTATTCCGTCCAAACACCCCAGGTCTTCCGGCTTGAAGAAATCAGGGCCGCCTATGCCCTGGGCTACGATCCCGCATTCACCGACGATACTATGGTCCTGGAACGCCTGGGCAAAACCATCCACCTGGTGGAAGGCAACCGCGAAAACATCAAAATAACCCATGCCGAAGATTTGTTCATTGCCGAAGCATTTTTAAAATAATTCTTACCCAATCATTTTGCCCCGGGTTCGTTCCTTTTTCGAAACGCTTTTCCTAACTTGAAACCCAATAAAAACCGTTAAACCTGATCCTATGAAATCGTTCTTTTCCCCTCACCGGCTCCTTGTTGCCCTCCTCTTCGTTCTTGCCTCCTGTTCCGGGCCCGATAAGAAACAAACTGCGGCCCTAAGTGATTTTCAAACCTACATCAGCGGAGTAACAACGGGCATCATCAAGCGATCCGATCCCGTGATCATTAAGTTTAGCCACGAAATGATCCCCGTCGATCAGCTGGGGAAGGAAGCCCCCCGATCGGTACTTAGTTTTGAACCCGGGATCGATGGCAAGGCCCGATGGGTTGCCACCGATGCCCTTGAATTTGTTCCAAAAAACCTGCTCAACTGGAATACAAAATACACGGCGACATTAAACCTCTCCCGTTTGACCGAAGTCCCCGAAAACCTGAAAAAACTCGAATTTTGCTTTCAGACCCCGCCGAAACAAATGCGGATCCAGCTAATGGGTCTTCAGCTTTCCGGCGAATCCGAAGGAAGCTATCTGTTGAAGGGTGTGGTGGAAACCTCCGATGAATTTGAACCCTCCGAACTGGAAAACATTTTTTCGGCTTTCCAGGAAAAGAAAAAGCGGGACATTGCCTGGGAGCACCAGGCTAAATCGTGTTTGCACCGTTTTACAGTTTCCGGGATTACCCGAATGGAAAAAGAAAGCGAAGTGAGCATCCGGTGGAACGGGAGTAAAATCGGGATCAAAGGAAAAGAAGAAAAACAATCGGTACCCGTACCATCATTGCACGATTTCAATGTTTCGTCGGCACGGGTGGTGAACGATCCCGATCCCTTTGTTGAAGTTGTTTTTTCCGACCCTATCAATCCGGACCAGGATCTTCGGGGACTTGTTGTTATCGATCAAACGCCTGTCGAACAATTCCAAATCACGGAAAATGTACTGAAGCTTTACCCCGCTAACCGGTTAACGGGCATGCACACGCTCGTGCTAAATGCTGCAATAGAAAGTGCTTCGGGCCAGACGATGGACGAAAAAACGGCCTATTCCCTCAATTTTGGCGGCATGAAGCCCGAAGTGCGGCTTTTGGGGAACGGGGTCATCGTGCCGCAAAGCACGGGTCTTTTTCTGCCCTTTGAGGCGGTATGCCTCCAGGCAGTCGATGTCCGGATCCGGAAGATTTTCACCAACAACATCCTCTCGTTCCTGCAGGATAACGATCCGGACCAAAGCTACCGGATCGACCGGGTAGGACGCATCATGCACCGTTCCCGGATCGACCTTGCCAACAAAGGGGCTGTTGATTTGCATTCGTGGAATGCATTCAATCTCGACCTGTCCACATTGATCGACATTGAACCCGGGGCGATCTACCATGTGGAAATCGGGTTCCGAAAAAGCTACTCGCTCTTCGATTGCAACGAAAACATAGATGAGCCCGATTCGTTTGTTCCCATCGACGAGGAAGATTTGTATCCCGATAAGGAATACGCATCGGTTTATTACCAACAGTATTACGATTGGGAATTGCGTGAGCAGCCCTGTCACCAGGCATATTATGGCCCCGACCGGTTTGCCGGGCGAAATATCCTGGCATCCAACTTCGGAATGATTGCCAAAACCGATCCCAACGGGAAAACCCATGCATACATCACAAATTTGCTCAGCGCAAACCCCGAAGAAGGTGTTTCGGTTGAATTTTACGATTACCAAAACCAGCTTTTAACCCGGGCAACAAGCGACAAGGAAGGAATGTTGTCGGTACGCACCGAACGAAATCCCTTTCTCTTGGTTGCCCGCAAAGGAGCGTCGCTTGCGTACCTGAAAATCGACAACGGCTCCCTGCTCCCGACCAGTAATTTTGATGTTTCGGGGAACAAGGTGGAGAAGGGGATAAAAGGTTTTTTATATGGGGAGCGCGGTGTCTGGCGACCTGGCGATTCGGTTTATGTATCGTTTATTCTCGACGATCCCCAGACAACTCTGCCCATGGAGCATCCCCTTGTATGCGAGGTATACAATTCCAAGGGACAGTTTGTGAAAAAAATGGTGAAAAGCAGGGGAACGCAGAAGATGTATCCGTTCTTTTTCAAAACCAACACCGACGATCCCACGGGGAACTGGAGGATTGTTGTTAAGGCCGGGGGAGCGGAATTTTCGAAAACCATCCGTATCGAAACGATTAAACCCAACCGGCTGAAAGTGGATATCCATTTTGACGATGCCTTATTGTCGGCACAAAGAACATCAACGGGCCGGCTCGAATCGAAATGGCTGCACGGCGCTTCTGCCGGAGGATTAAAGGCCAGGGTCGATGTTTCATTTAGCTCCTATCCCCCGGTTTTTGACCGGTTCAAAGAGTTCGACTTCTCCACTCCTTTCCAGACTTACTACGGGCAGGAGATACCCCTATTCGACGGAACGCTTGATGAAAATGGCCGGTCGGACCTGATCTTTCGTTTTAAACCCAACAAAGAAGTAAACGGTTTTCTCAACGCAAACTTTACCACGAAAATTTTCGAAAAAGGCGGCGATTTCAGCATCCACACTTTTTCAAAACCCTTCTCGCCCTATAAGGATTATGTGGGATTGAAAATCGACTGGTCGTATAAAAACTGGAACAAACTGAACAGCGACGAAGCGCATGTTTTGTCGGTAGCTACGGTCGACGAACAGGGAAATCCGATCGATGTTTCCGGTGTTGATGTAAAATTATACGAACTGGAATACCGGTGGTGGTATAACGGCGATTACGAAAACCTGGCCTCCTATGCCGGGAAAACGTACCACAAACCTGTGTTTCAAACACGGGTGAACACATCCGGCGGAAAGGGAAGCTTTACCCTTTCCCGGAACGACGATCGTTGGGGAAGGCATTTGTTGCTGGTTACATCCCCCAACGGGCACGTTGCCGGGCAGGTTGTTTATTTTGGATGGGCCTGGGGGCGGCAACAACACAAAGGAGGGCCCCAAATGCTGGCCCTGGTGACCGAAAAAGATGCCTGTAAAACCGGCGAAGATATTACGGTTGGATTTCCGGCCAACAAGGAAGCCCGCGCCCTGGTCACTTTCGAAAGCGGGTCGAAAATCATTGGTCAGCAATGGATTGAAAACCTGACTGATTACACGCAATATACCTTCCGGGCTACACCCGAAATGGCCCCCAATGTGTATGTTCATGTCATGTTGATTCAGCCCCACGGGCAAACCGCCAACGATCTGCCCATTCGCTTGTACGGGGTCGTCCCGGTCCGTGTTGAAGATCCGACAACCCGGATAAAACCCATCATCGATCTTCCTGATGAAATCAGACCCCTGCAGGAATTTACCGTTCGGGTTAGCGAGGAAAGCAAGAAGGAGATGGAATATACACTGGCCATTGTCGACGAGGGTTTGCTCGATCTGACCCACTTCCCGACCCCCGATCCCTGACTCCTTTGTGCGTGCGTCGCAATGACGAAGGATAAAGCGCAACGCAGCATATGGCGGTTTCACGGGGTCGCCATCAATAGAAGTTCTTGCCGAACAATTTCTGACTCAACCCCGTCAGGTCCGACCACTTCAGAGGTCCGCCCTTTTCGGGGGGGAATCCCGTTCCCCATATCATTCCCACGTCGACCATCCGCGGGTCGGCGACGACGTTCCGATCGAGAAGGTCCCTGCCCACCTTAA
>DAIMEA010000059.1:0-13096 GCA_036725585.1 Prolixibacteraceae bacterium
TATCACCCCGACGCCGGGGTATGTAAAAAACTCGCTAAGGCTTGTTACGAAGGCGGATCGAGGGCTGTGGAATTTACCAACCGGGGCGACTTCGCCCACGAGGTATTTTCCGAACTCTCAAAATACTGTAAAAAGGAATTGCCCGGACTGGCCCTTGGGGTAGGATCGGTAATCGATGCCGGTACTGCCTCCTTGTACCTGCAACTGGGAGCCGACTTTATCGTGTCGCCACTCCTTAATCCCGAAATTGCAAAAGTTTGCAACCGGCGAAAAGTGCTGTGGTCTCCCGGATGCGGTTCGGTAAGCGAAGTGAATTTCGCCGAAGAACTGGGCTGTGAACTCATCAAAATTTTCCCGGGAGCACAAGTGGGCGGGCCGGCTTTTGTGTCTGCCATCAAGGGTCCCATGCCCTGGTCCGATATCATGCCTTCAGGAGGAGTTACTCCCGAATACGAAAACCTGAAAGCATGGTTTAGCGCAGGGGCAACCTGTGTGGGAATGGGCTCAAACCTTGTGAAAAAATCGTACATCACCGAAGAAAAGTACGACGAACTCGCCCGGAAAGTAAAAGAAACTATTGAATTAATTAATCAGATAAGATCAGAAGCGTAATGGAAACAAACAAATTATTGGGACTGGAAGGTAAAACGGTCGTCATTACCGGTGCAGGAGGCGTAATATGCAGCCAGCTTGCCGAAGGTTTATGCGAAGTGGGCATGAACGTGATCCTTTTGGATATCGACGAAGAACGGGCAATTCAACGTGCCCGGGAACTCAAGGAAAAATTTCCCGGTCAGGTGATCGAAGGATTTTTTGCCAACGTACTGGATAAGCGCTCGCTCGAAAGCGCCCATACACGGATTCATACTTTTGTCGACACAATCGATTACCTCGTCAACGGTGCCGGCGGTAACTCGCCCAAAGCCACCACCCAGGCCGAAGAAATTATTCCCGGGAAAAACGATGATTTGTCCAATTTCTTCGATTTGCAAATGGAAGGCTTCGACCAGGTGTTTAACCTGAATTTCAAAGGAACCCTTTTGCCAACCATGGTATTTGCCAAAGAAATGATTCAACGGGGAACCGGTGCTATTCTGAACATCTCCTCGATGAATGCATTCCGGCCTTTGACAAAAATTCCGGCTTATTCGGCCGCCAAATCGTCAATCAACAACTTTACCGAATGGCTGGCGGTTCATTTTGCCAAAACAGGGGTCCGGGTTAATGCCATTGCACCGGGTTTTTTCATTACCAATCAGAACCGCTTCCTTCTCATCGATGAAAAAACGGGGGAACCCACACCCCGCGGACTGAAAATTATCAGCAATACGCCCATGGGGAGGTATGGCGAAATTGATGAACTGGTCGGAACCACCATCTATCTGTTGTCCGATATGTCGAATTTCGTTACCGGGATCGTTATCCCCATCGACGGAGGTTTTAGCGCATACAGCGGAGTTTAATTTTAACGAATTGAATGAACAAGCAAAATACAAGAAATAATGACCATAGAATTAAAAAAAGATTGCACTTATTCCTTGCTGGTTCCTACCAGTATGGGCGTTCGGATCACCCCTTTAGAGGGGCAACCCGTGCACAGCAGCGATACATTCAAAATGCAGGCAACGAGCGCCGAAACCAATGTTGCCAGCATACCCTCTTATTTGGGGCTTCCGGTTAAGGTTCTGACAACTTTTGTGAAAGGAAGCCCGATTGCTCATTTTATCAAAAGCAATCTGCGCAGCCGCTTTATGGATTTTGAAGGTCCCGAAGTGGAACAGGGCGGACCATGGGGGTATCGCCACCAGTTTAATATTGCCGACAGCGGTTCCGGATCGCGCGGGCCAAGGGTGCAAAACGACCGCGCCGGCGAAGTAGGACGTACCCTGAATGTGAAGGATTTTGACCTCGACCGCATTTTCGGAAAAGAGGGAGTCCAGATCGTTCATCTTTCCGGGCTGATTGGCGCCCTTTCGCCCGAAACCAGCCAGTTTTGTCTTGAATTGGCCCGCGCTGCAAAGAAATACGGGACCCGGATTTCCTTCGACCTGAATTATCGTGCTACCTTCTGGAAAGGAAGGGAAAAAGAATTGCACGAAATTTTTGCCGAAATTGCTTCCGTATCGGATATTCTTGTGGGAAATGAAGAAGATTTCCAGCTTTGCCTGGGTATTGAAGGTCCCGAGGCAGGTGGTAAAGCCATTGCCGATAAAATCGACAGCTTTAAGGGGATGATCCATCGGGTGAAACAAACCTTCCCGAACGCTACGGTTTTTGCTACCACACTTCGCCAGGTGGTCAGTACAAACGAACATCTCTGGGGCGCTATTATGCTCGAAGGCAATAACTGGCACGTAATTGAACCCCGGAAAATCACTGTACTCGACCGGATTGGCGGCGGCGACGGTTTTGTGGGCGGCTTACTCTACGGGATCCTAAAAGGCTGGGAAGCCGAAAAATGGCCCCAGTTTGGATGGGCTACCGGCGCTTTGGCTACTACCTTCCTGACCGATTATGCCCAACCTGCTGACGAAGAAATGGTTTGGAGCATCTGGCAGGGAAATGCACGGGTTAAACGGTAAGAAGGAACACGATGCCACAAATTTATCCCGGGGATTTCATGATTTTCTCTGTAAGTTTTGTATTTTAAGGCCTAATAAAAAAGGAACAAAGATGAAAGGGGAAAAGATTTTTCTGGGCGTGTTATTTGTGTTTGGTTTTTTTTCATGTTCAAACATCGGAAGCAAAGATGTAAAAATTGGCTTTTTGATTCACTCATCTGCCAACATCCGATGGAAAACCGATATTCAGTATTTGACGAATAAGGCCGAAGAACTTGGGGCAACGTTTATTCTTCGCGATGCAGGCGGGGACGAAAACGTTCAGTTAAAACAGGCACATGAATTGTTGGAGGAAGAAGGGGTTGATGTGCTCATTGTTGTGGCTGCCAACCAGAACACGGCAGGGGGTATCGTCCGCGAAGCCCACGAATACAATGTTCCCGTAATCAGTTACGACCGGATGATCAAAAATGCCGATGTGGATTATTTGCTGTCGTTTGAATACGAAAAGGTGGGTGAACGTATGGTGGAATACATTGCCGAGAGGGCGCCCGGAGGTAATTGTATCGTTTTATGGGGCGATCCGAACGATGCCAATGCTGTGTTCATTAAAAGGGGACAGGAGCGGGTACTGAATGCACTGAGCGGGGATCAGAAACTCCAGGTTATTTACAGAAGTTATGTTGAAGACTGGAACGATAAAACGGCCGAAACCATTGTAAGTGAGGTTCTAAATTTTTCCACTACGAAAGTCGATGCCATTATCGCCAGCAATATTCCTCTCGCAATGGGAGCGCTCCGGTCACTTAAATCTTTGGGCTATCAACCCGAAGAAGTTCTGGTTACGGCAATGGATGCTTCCATCGAATTCATTCACTCGATGCTTGAGGGAGGAATAACCATGACGGTGACCAAACCCATTCAGGATTTGGCCAATGGTGCAATGACCCTCGCTGTGGATCTTGCCCGGAAGCGGAATCCCGGAACGTTTTCAACCACTGTATACAATGGCCGGATCGACGTGCCGGCAATGCTCTTTCCGCCTACGGTCATCGATCGCTCCAATTTTGAACAGGAGTTAATCGACAAGGGATTTTTCTCGAAGGAAGAAGTTTATTCGAAAGGATTGTAGAACAAATCAATCGAACGATAGGTGGGCTTTTGGGACCCGTGTTTTATCGGATAATGAAACGGGATCTCCTGTTTTCAACCCAGGATTTCCCAAGAAACGGGTTCTGTTTCCTTCGGCCTGTTTGGGGGTCAAAATGTCCGAATTTCAGGGAAGGAATCATTTATGCCTTTGAAAAAGGACAGTGAACCGAAAATCGGATTTTTGATTTTCATACCTTTAAGAGCTTTCTTTGTTTGCCTTCCGGAAAGGGGGTAAATACAGCAATATGGGAACTTAAAAAAGAGGTTTATGCGAAGATCGGTTTTTTACCTGGGAATTTTGTTTTTACTGATCGTTTGCTCCTGTAAAAACGAAAACAACACAACGATCGGTTTCCTGATCCATTCCCTCACCAGCTCCCGCTGGCAAATGGACATTTCGTTTATCCAGGAACGGGCGGAAGAATTAGGAGCCCGGGTTGAATTGCGGAATGCCGACGGGGATGAAAATGTGCAGCTAAAACAGGCACACGAACTTCTCGAAGCCGGTGTAGACGTTCTGATCGTGGTTGCCGCTAACCAAAATACGGCTGCTGCCATTGTTCGCGATGCCCATGATTTCGGCGTTCCTGTGATCGGATACGACCGGACCATAAAAAACTCGGATCTCGATTACCTGATTTCTTTCGAGTACGAGCGGATAGGAGAGTTGATGGTGGAATATGCAACCCAGCAAAAGCCCTCGGGGAATTATATACTTCTTTGGGGCGATCCATCCGATGCCAATGCCCGTTTTGTCAAAACAGGCCAGGAACGTGCATTGGAGCCCATTCTGGCTAAGGGGCAGATATCCATCGTGTATAAAACGTTCATTGAAGGCTGGTCGAGAACAAATGCCAACAAAATGATGTCGGAAATTCTCGACTTCTATCCCGGGAAAATTGATGCGGTCATTTCCAGTAACGACCCAATGGCCCTGGGTGCCTTTGATGCATTGGTCGAACACGGCTATAAACCCTTTGAAGTGGAAATTACCGGCCAGGATGCCACACTCGAAGCATGCCGGTCGATCGTAGCCGGCGGAATGACGATGTCGGTGTTCAAAAATATTAAAGAACTGGCTTATACGGCTGTAGATCTTGCTGTTGATGTTACAGGAAAAAAGAAAATGATCTTTGAACGAACGATAAATAACGGCAGGAAAGATGTGCCGGCCCTTTTGCTGAAACCCGGCATTGTTGATCGGGCCAACCTTGATGAAGCCATTATTGCTGCCGGAGTTTTTACCCGTGAAGCAGTGTATGAGTAAATAACGATACCCACATTTCAATTGATACCGATATGATGTACTATGAACAGGGTTCACCCGAAACCCAACTTTCCCCCGAAAATCTTCGAAACGGACTCTATCAGGCTCTTGGCCGCTTAGGATTACCGAAAAAAGTCCTGGCCATTCCGCCCGATTATACACGGCTTCCTTCGAATGCCGGTATTCTGACGTCTTTTTTGTATGACTATTTCGGCGATAAGCTTACCGATATTCTGCCCGCTCTGGGTACGCATACGCCTATGACCGGAGAACAAAAAGAACACATGTTTCCCGGTGTTCCGGATTCGCTCTTTCGAAACCACGATTGGCGGAACGATGTAATTACACTTGGCGAAGTTCCCGGTTCATTTGTAAATGAAGTATCAGGCGGAAAAGTGAATTTTAACTGGCCGGCACAGGTAAACAAATTGCTGGTCGAAGGCAAATTCGACCTGATTTTATCGCTAGGGCAGGTTGTACCTCACGAAGTTGTTGGTATGGCCAATTACAATAAAAACATTTTTGTCGGTACAGGCGGCTCCGAAGGAATTAACAAGAGCCACTTTATTGGGGCTGCTTACGGCATGGAACGGATGATGGGCAGGGCCGATACCCCGGTCAGAAAAGTATTTAATTATGCAACCGAACATTTTGCAAAAAACCTGCCCATTATTTATGTCCAAACGGTTGTGGGTGTCGATGGCGAGGGCAAACTTGCAACACGCGGGCTCTTTATAGGCGACGATTTTGAGGTTTTTACCAAAGCTGCCGAACTCTCGTTAAAAGTAAATTTCGATATGGTTGAAAAACCATTGAAAAAAGTTGTTGTATGGCTCGATCCTACCGAGTTTAAAAGCACCTGGCTCGGGAATAAAAGCATTTACCGCACCCGTATGGCAATGGCCGATGGCGGAGAACTGATCGTTTTAGCGCCTGCTTTAAAGGAATTTGGTGAGGATGCCCAGATCGACAAACTGATTAGAAAATACGGCTACAAAGGTACGCCGTACACCCTTAAAATGGTTGAGGAGAACACCGACCTGCAGGAAAACCTCGGCGCTGCCGCACACCTGATACATGGTTCGTCCGAAGGGCGTTTCAGTGTAACCTATTGCCCGGGCAAACAAACCGGCAACCTTTCACGTGCCGAAATTGAACGTGTTGGCTTCAAATATGCCGACTTCGACGAAATGATGAAAAAGTACACGCCCGAAAAGTTGCAGAACGGAGCCAATATCCTTCCCGACGGAGAGGAAATCTTTTTCATTGCCAATCCCGCACTGGGGCTTTGGGCACACGAATCCCGTTTTATCGACTAACAAAGAATGGAAAAGGTACGTTGGGGTATAATCGGATGCGGTGATGTTACCGAACAGAAAAGCGGTCCTGCTTTTCAAAAGACGGCTCATTCGGAATTGGTGGCGGTCATGCGCCGTAATGCCGATAAGGCTGCCGATTATGCAAAGCGACACCATGTACCCCGTTGGTACTCCGATGCAAAACTCCTCGTCGACGACCCGGAAGTGAATGCCGTTTACGTAGCAACACCCCCTTCGACACATGCCTTTTATTCCCGAATGGCAGTCCTGGCCGGGAAACCCGTCTATATCGAAAAGCCCATGTGCCGGACCTGGGAGGAATGTGTAGAAATCAACCAACTGGCTGAAGAAAAAAACATCCCGATTTTTGTTGCTTATTACCGCCGTTACCTCCCGGGATTCCTAAAGGTAAAAGAACTCATCGGAAAAGGAGAAATCGGAGACGTACGCATGGTGAACGTCCGTTTACTGAAGCGCCCGCTTGAGAAGAAAGAACAGAACCTGCCCTGGCGCGTACTTCCGGAAATAGCCGGAGGCGGGCATTTTTATGATCTGGCTTCCCATCAGTTTGATTTTTTGGATTTCCTGTTTGGCCCCATCGATGTGGTTCATGGGGTGGCCGATAATCAGATGAATATATATCCTGCTGAGGATGTCGTGACGGTTTCCTGGAAGCATCGGTCGGGTGTTCTTGGATCGGGTTTCTGGTGTTTCAACTCCGGACGCATGAACGATTCCGATGCAATAGAAATTATCGGGAGCAAAGGCAGAATTGAATTTTCTACCTTCGATTTCACTCCGGTAAAACTTTATCGGGATACGGAGCCCATCCTGTTCCCTTTTCCCAAGCCCGAACATGTTTCGGAATATCTGATTGGGGCGATTGTTGCTTCCCTGCTCAGGGGTGAAAAAGTTGAAAGCACGGGTCAAACAGCAGCAAGGACGAATTGGGTGCTGGAACAAGTTGTTACGAATTATTATAAAATATAAATTTTAAAAAGAATAAATCATGACAAAAAAAGCAGACATTGGATTGATCGGGTTGGCCGTGATGGGCGAAAACCTGGTGTTGAACATGGAAAGCAAAGGCTTCACGGTGGCCGTGTTTAACCGTACTGTGGAAAAGGTAGACAGCTTCATCAACGGCCGTGGGGCAGGAAAAAAATTTATCGGTGCCCACTCGATTGAAGAACTTTGTGCTTCGCTCGAGCGTCCCCGGAAAGTGATGATGCTGGTTAAAGCCGGAAAGCCGGTCGACGATTTCATCGATCTGATCATTCCGCATCTCGAACCGGGCGATATCATTATCGATGGGGGCAATTCCCATTTCCCGGATACCATTCGCCGCACAAAATATGTTGAAAGCAAGGGCCTGTTGTACATAGGAACCGGAGTTTCGGGCGGAGAGGAAGGCGCTTTGCTCGGGCCTTCGATGATGCCCGGTGGATCGCCGGCAGCCTGGCCGCATGTAAAAGCCATCTTTCAGTCGATTGCCGCCAAAGTTGACGATGGTTCTCCTTGTTGCGACTGGGTAGGCGAAGGCGGTGCCGGCCATTTTGTGAAAATGGTTCACAACGGAATCGAATACGGCGACATGCAGATCATTTGCGAAGCCTATCAATTAATGAAGGACCTGCTGGGTATGTCGGCCGATGAAATGCACGAAGTATTTAAAAAATGGAACAACGAAGAGCTTGGTTCCTACCTGATTGAAATTACCCGAGATATTTTGGGCTATAAAGATGAAGACGGCGAAGCCCTCGTGGAAAAAATCCTCGACACGGCCGGGCAGAAAGGTACCGGGAAATGGACCGGTGTGGCTGCCCTCGACCTGGGTATTCCCCTGACCTTAATCGGCGAGTCGGTTTTTGCCCGTTGCCTTTCGGCACAGAAAGATCTGCGCGTTAAAGCGTCAAAGGTACTTGAAGGACCGAAAGCCCATTTTGCCGGTGATAAAGCTCAGATGGTTTCCGACCTGAAAGATGCCCTTTTTGGCGCAAAAATTATTTCCTATGCGCAAGGGTATAACCTGATGATGGAAGCGGCAAAAGAATATAGCTGGAACCTGAACTATGGAGGAATCGCGCTTATGTGGCGCGGGGGCTGCATTATCCGCTCGGTCTTTTTGGGCGATATCAAAAAGGCCTTCGACAAGAATCCTGATCTGGAGAACCTGCTGCTCGATCCCTTCTTCAAAGAAAAAGTCGAAAAAGCCCAGGCCGGATGGCGAAGAGTATGTGCCGCCGCCCTTTCGAACGGTATCCCGGTGCCGGCCTTAACCTCGGCACTTTGCTATTTCGACGGCTTCCGCAGCGAACGTTTGCCGGCTAACCTGTTGCAGGCACAACGCGACTATTTTGGTGCACACACCTACGAACGGGTCGATAAACCCCGGGGTGAATTCTTCCATACCAACTGGACCGGCAGAGGCGGACAAACTGCATCGTCAACGTATATTGTATAACCCAATAACCACGAATAATGTCTTTAACACAACAAAATCAAACTTTGGGTAAAAGAACAAACTACCGATGGGTCATTTGTGGTTTGTTATTTTTTGCCACAACCATAAACTATCTGGATCGTCAGGTACTTTCTTTAACCTGGAAAGACTTCATCGCACCTGAATTTCACTGGACAAACACCGATTATGGAAACATCACAGCTTTGTTTTCCATCTTTTATGCCATCAGCCTTTTGTTTGCCGGACGTTTTGTCGATTGGCTTGATACAAAAAAGGGTTTCCTTTGGGCAATCGGTGTTTGGTCGATCGGTGCTGTTCTTCACGCATTTTGCGGAATTGCCACCTCGGGGATTGTTGCCGGAAAGTGGCTTGTCGGTTTTGAAGGAGCCCGGGAAGCAATCGCTAAAGTAGACGACGTCGGGATGATCATTTCGGTTAGCGTTACCCTCTTTATATTTGCCCGTTTTGTACTGGCACTGGGCGAAGCCGGGAACTTTCCTGCAGCGATAAAGGCTACAGCTGAATTCTTCCCGAAGAAGGACCGTGCTTTTGCTACCAGTATTTTCAATGCAGGAGCAACTGTCGGAGCGCTGGCGGCTCCGGTATCCATTCCCGTAATCGCGCATTACTGGGGCTGGGAAATGGCCTTTATTGTTATTGGTGCCCTTGGCTTTTTGTGGATGGGATTCTGGGTCTTTTTGTATAAAAAGCCGGAAAAACATCCCCGAATCAACAAGGCAGAATTGGATTACATTCAACAAGACAAAGATCATGACCTTGTGGATGTGAATGGTAATGCCAAACGGAAGCTCTCTTTTCGGGAATGTTTTAAATACAAACAAACCTGGGCTTTCGCTTTCGGAAAATTCATGACCGACGGGGTTTGGTGGTTTTACCTCTTTTGGACGCCCGCATATTTAAGCTCCGTTTATGGTCTTACATCCGATAATCCCACGGCGCAAATTCTTCTTTTTGTGCTTTATGCCATTACCTTGTTGTCCATTTATGGAGGTTGGTTACCCTCATACTTTGTCAATAAGTTGGGTATGAATCCTTACGCAGGTCGCATGAGGTCTATGTTGATTTTTGCATTTTTCCCTTTGCTTGCTTTGTTGGCACAGCCTCTGGGACAATATTCCTATTGGTTTCCAATCCTTATTATTGGTATAGCCGGCGCTGCCCACCAGGCATGGTCGGCCAATATCTTCTCTACAGTCAGCGATATGTTCCCGCGTTCAGCCATTGCCACGGTTACAGGCATTGGCGGTATGGCTGGAGGAGTTGGTTCGTTCCTCATCAACAAAGGTTCGGGTAAACTCTTTGATTTTGCCGAAACCTCACAAATGAAACTTTTCGGTTTTGAAGGCATCGAATCGGGATACCTGATCATTTTTTCCATTTGCGCTGTTGCTTACCTGATCGGATGGATTGTGATGAAGTCTTTGGTGCCGAAGTATAAAATAATTACGGTAGATTAAATTTTGCGTCATGAAAAAAATTGGAAAATATTCTTTTGGTGTTGGCGACCGGTTCGGACACCAGGGAAAAGCACAGCTGAAGGCGTTTATCGCTGCAAAAGAAGAGCTGGGAATGGAGTTCACACCGGTTTGGAACAAATCGTTCCGCGAACATTCCATTATTGGTACGGTTCCTTCCGAAGTGCGTAAAGAAGCCGACGAGGCTGTGAAAGCCCTGGGGTGGAAAGGCGACTACTATGTCGATGCCGATCACATTAATTTTAAAAACGTCGATACCTTTGTCGAGCCCAGCGATTTCTTCACCATCGATGTGGCCGACTTTATCGGCGAGGCGGCTCCTGAGGAAAGCGTTACTGCTTTTGTGAAAGCGCATCAATCGTATGTGGGAAAACTATCGATTCCCGGTATAGAGGTGCCGTTGCAGGTCTCAGAGGAATGGCTGAAAAGCTTTGCCAATAAGTATCTTACTGCCATGACTGAGGCTTCAAAAGTGTATCGTTTCCTGGCCGAAAAGAAAGGAGTGGGCAATTTTGTCCCCGAAGTTTCGTGCGACGAAACCGATACGCCCCAGTCGCCGCTCGACCTGTTCTTCATCCTGAAACTGCTGGCCGATAACAAGGTCCCGGCACAAACCATTGCCCCCCGTTTCTCGGGACGTTTTAACAAAGGCGTCGATTACGTTGGCGATGTTGCCCTGTTTGAGCGGGAATTTGAACAGGATTTACTGGTGATCGACTTTGCCGTGAAACAATTTGGCTTGCCCGATAACCTGAAATTGAGCGTCCACTCCGGCAGCGACAAGTTTTCAATTTATCCCATTATCGGGAAATTAATAAAAAAGCACAATAAAGGCATCCACATCAAAACGGCCGGGACGACCTGGCTCGAAGAAATCGCCGGACTGGCTCTTTCCGACGGCGCCGGACTGGCACTTGCAAAAGAAGTGTATGCAAGCGCTTATAAGAAAATGGATGAACTTACTGCTCCTTATGCCTCGGTAATCGATATCCGGAAGGAACGACTTCCCGTACCCGAAGAAGTGGCTTCGTGGACTGGTCGTCAGTTCGCCGATGCGGTGATTCATAATCAGAGCAATCCGGCCTTCAATCCCGATTTACGGCAGTTGATCCACGTTGGGTATAAAGTGGCTGCCCAAAAAGGCAATGTTTATTATGCGGCTTTGGAAAAATTTGAAGACAACATCGAAAAACAGGTGTTCGAAAATATTTTCACCCGGCATATGAAACTTTTAAAGGTGTAATTTACCGGTAAAGAACTACGGGCAAAGGCTGTCGGATAGGTATTTGAATTGCTTTCGATCGAAAACAATTCTGTACTTTTCGGACAGCCTTTCTTTTTCAGGTGCCATACCCTGAGAAAGTACGCTGATGTTTGTACAACAAATTATCCGGCCCACGAAACATTCCCTTTCGTTTCCTTTGAATATCATCGCAAATCTTTTTACCTTCACTAACAAATTAACACGGGCTGAGACGAACCATGACCGACGATACGGCAAAAATCATCCGGCAACTGAAAGATCGGATTGTAGCATTGGAATACGAATTAGAGAACTGTAAAAAACTACAGCTGACCGTTTTTTCCAACCTCATACACGAAATCCGGACACCCTTGAACGGAATTTTGGGCTTTTCTGAAATCATCAGCGAAGCTTCCGTTTCGGAAGAAGAACGCAAGCACTATGGCGATGTTATTGTGGAAAGCAGTAATCTTTTGCTGAACATCATCAGCGATGTAATTGATATTACCAAACTCGAAACGGGGCAGTACAAGGTTTATCACGAATATTTCGACCTGAACGATTTGATGGCCCATTTGTACCAACATTATAAACCTATTGCCGAGAAAAAGGGGCTTCAGTTTTTTCTCGAGAATGTGGCTCGTCAGCCCCTGGCTGTTTGGTCCGACAGGGAAGCCATCGAAAAGGTTTTGCGGAAACTGATCGACAACGCAATAAAATTCACAAAGGAAGGTTGGGTGAAACTATTCTACCGAGAGGAAAAGGATTTGTTGCAAATTTTTGTCGAAGATACCGGTCTGGGTATTCCGCTTGAAATCCAGGATGCCCTCTTCACCCGCTTTACCCGGCAACAGGTATCCCAGTCGCGAAATTTGGGCGGTACCGGGATCGATCTTTCTCTATGCTATGGGATGATGAAGGCTTTGGGCGGACATATTTTCCTCAATTCCTCCAAAGGAAACGGGTCTACGTTCCGAATCACCCTGGGCGATTATCAATAAACGGAAAAACCGACTTCGGCGCATCGTCTCACTTTTTCATGAAGCAGTCATTTTCTAATTGACCGTAAAAGTTTAAATTTGCGGGTCGAACGAAGAAAGGAGTTCCGGAAATGAAGGACCGTCATTTTAACTATTGCAAAACCCTTACCGAATACCGAAGAGAAAAAACCTGTGAGGTAAGTATTGGCGGTGTTCCACTGGGAGGTAACAATCCCATCAGGATCCAATCCATGACCGATACCGATACCCTCGATACTGAGGCAACCGTTCAGCAGTTCCTTCGGATTGTCAAAGCAGGGGCCGATTATGTGCGAATTGCCGTCAAAACAACCAAGGATGCAGAGAATCTGAGGGAA
Organism: Prolixibacteraceae bacterium; assembly: GCA_036725585.1. Taxonomy (GTDB): domain Bacteria; phylum Bacteroidota; class Bacteroidia; order Bacteroidales; family Prolixibacteraceae; genus DAIMEA01. Next base: position 12,860 of record DAIMEA010000059.1, read on the forward strand.
ATAAAATCGATAATTCGAGGAATGGGAATTCAGACGCCCATTATTGCCGATGTTCATTTTACCCCCAAAGTGGCCGAAATCGCGGCTCAATATGTGTCGAAAGTACGGATTAACCCGGGCAATTTCTACGACAAACGAGCTCAGTTTCAGCAACTGATCTATACCGATGAGGATTACCGGAATGAGCTGGTGAAACTGGAAGAAGAAAAACGCGAAAAGCTAAGCGAATTTGGTAAA
>DAIMEA010000060.1:0-13023 GCA_036725585.1 Prolixibacteraceae bacterium
AGAAGGGGAACTGCCCGGGCCCGTGGTTACCCATACCTACTTCATCGATCCGGCACACGAACTGGGAACATTGCCGGTGATTTGCCTCACAAGCGATCCCGAGAACTTCTGGGATGAAGAAAAAGGAATTTACGTCCAGGACTTTAAGCCCGAATGGGAGATCCCGGTCAACATCGAATTGTTCGAAAACGACGGGAGCGATCGGGCTGCTTTTAACCTCAGGGCCGGAGTGAAGGTGAATGGTCTTTATTCCTGGAAACTTCCCCAAAAAATGTTGGGCGTTTATTTCCGGAAAGAATACGGTGCAGGCAAGCTCGACTACCCCCTGATTTTTGAAAAGGAACGAAACTCGTTCGATACCTTTGCCCTCAGAGCTTCGGGAAGTGATTGGACCTACACGCTCTTTCGCGATGGCCTGGCCCAGAATGCGACCTACACAAACACCCACATCGACAATTCCGGTTTTCGTGCCTGCGTAGTGTATGTTAACGGGGAATATTTGGGAATCCACAATATCCGGGAGAAAATCGAAGAAGATTATATTGTTCAAAATCATGGTATTGATGAAGGATCGGTATTCATGGTCGAAAATGAAGACTATGCCGAAGCCGGCGGCACGGCTGCTCTGGATGCTTACAATTGGTTTCATGGTCTTGTGCATAAAGATCTGAGTATACCCGAAAACTGGGCGGTTGTATCCGACGAAATGGATATTGAAAATTTTACCGATCTGATTGCAACCGAAGTATGGAGTGGAAATACATCAATCAGTCACAACGTGATGGCCTGGCGCCCGAAAGACATCGGAAAATGGCGATGGATCCTGATGGACCTCGACCGGGGTTTTTTCAACGTTCGGGAACATCCCATCAGTTATTACATTAACCAGGATTCCTGGCCTTTCCGTGAATTGATGAAAAATGAATCCTATCAGCATCAATTTGGCAAGCGCCTGGCCGATCATCTTTTTACAACGTTTCACCCCGGCCGGATCAATCCCTTGATCGACCGGCACCGGGATTGGATCCGGGATGAGATCCCAAGGCATGTCGAACGCTGGGCCGGAACAACGGCCATCGATAATTACGGCCGCCCCCTCGAGTCGTACGAATACTGGCACGACGAAGTGGAAGATCTGAGAAGCTTCGTTGCCGAACGACCGTCCTATCTTCTCGACGATCTAACCCGTTATGGATTTGGGGAACCGGAACCCCTCGTCATTGCTTCCTTTCCGGATGATGCCGGAACCATCACGCTGAACGGTCTGCAAATCCCGATCCCGGTTTGTGCCGGTGCTTATCCAGCGGGCGAAAGCATCCGCTTAAACGCCTCGGCAAAAGCAGGATTCCGCTTCCTGGGGTGGAAAAATACCGTTACGTCCTACCTGGTCGAAAAAGAATCGATCTGGAAATACCACGATAAAGGAACCAATTTGGGCACAGCCTGGAAAGAAACAGGCTACAACGATGCAAGCTGGACAAGTGGAAAAGCCGAATTGGGCTATGGCGACGACGACGAAGCAACGGTTCTGGATTACGGCGGAAACCAACGGGAGAAACACCCTACCACCTATTTTCGAAAAAGTTTTTCAATCGACAATCCGGAACGGTTCAGCGGGCTGACCCTAAACCTGAAATGCGACGACGGGGCCATTGTGTATCTGAATGGAGCGGAAATCATCCGCTACAACATGCCGGCCGGTACAATCTCGTATGCACAAACCGCTTCAACAGCAGTGAATGGAAGCGATGAGTCCGATTTTCACTATTACCCGGTCGAATCCCGCTTTTTAAAAACCGGAGAAAATATTCTGGCGGCTGAAGTACACCAGGTTTCTGCCACAAGCAGCGACCTGAGTTTTGACCTGGAACTCACGGCGCTGGCTATTCCCGGCGAAGGGTCCTACCTGTCGCTTCAGCGCGAAATAGAAGTGACCGTTGATGGGGAGACGCATCTTTCCGCGGTGTATGAATCCGACGGAAGTTGTGTGGTCCCGGCAGAAATTGACACCGAAGTTACGCTCACCCGTGCCTGTTCGCCCTGGCTGATTTCCGGCGACGTTTCGATCCGACCAGGCGGAAAACTCCGGGTTGAAGCCGGTGTGGAAATCCATCTTTCGGAAGGAAGTTCGATCCTGGCCGAAGGCCCCATCATCGCCCCGGGAACTTCCGAAAATCCAATCATTTTCCGGGGAAATCCCGAATTGGGTTCGCCAGCCTGGGGAATCATCCGTTTTCGGAATGTACGCGACACTTCTTATTTTCAGAACGTTATCATCGAAGACGCTTCGCATGGAGCGCATCCTGTGTACGACTGTGCCGCTCTGTCGGCATTTAATTCGGTGCTTTCGATGGATCACCTCAGGATTGAAAATGTGCACGGGAACCCGGTTGCCGGGCGCTATTCCGATCTTCGCCTCACCAACAGCTACTTTCATTCATCCATAACCGGCGACCTGATCAACGTGAAGTACGGAAAGGGATACATTGAAAATGTTGATTTTACGGGGAATGATCAACCCGATACCGATGCCATCGACTACGACGATGTCGTAAATGGAATTATCCGTAACTGCCGTATCCACGATTTTCACGGCTTCAACAGCGATGCCATCGACATTGGCGAAAAAGCCCAAAATATTCTGATTGACCAGGTTTTCGTGTATAACGTTACCGATAAGGGTATTTCGGTGGGGCAGCAATCAACAGCAAACATACAAAACTCGATTTTTAGCAATTGCCATCTGGGACTGGGAATAAAAGATTCATCGGATGTCACCATCAACCATTGCACTTTTTACGGAAATAATATTGCGATTGCCGGCTTTGAAAAGAATGCAGGCGATGCAGGAGGAAATGCCCGGGTTCAGAATTCCATTCTGTCGAATTGCTATGAGTCGACGGTTTGGAACGATGGACGGGCAACACTGGATATTCGCTATTCCTCGTCGGACAACGACACTTTACCCGATGGACGGAACAATCGTTTTGTCAATCCGAAATTCACCCATCCGACAGCATTCAATTTCAGCCTGCTTCCGGGTTCTCCCTGCATTGCAGCAGCCTCGGAGGGCAACATGGGCGCAGCGCTTCCCCCGGTCGATGCAGCGCCCAATCTCGTTTTGACCGAAATTGCCTACCGCACCGACGAAACGATCGACCTGCCTGAGTTTTTTGCTATATTGAATCCAGGTTCGAAAACCATCAATTTGGCTGGATACCGGATTACCCAGGGGGTGACATTCACTTTCCCCGAACATGCGGCGCTCGGTCCCGGCCAAAAGGCTTACATAACCGGAAATCCAATGCATCCCTTCTGGGAAAACCGAACCCGGAACCTCTATGCATGGGAGAGTGGCCGGCTGGCCGACGAAGGAGAAAACATCCGTTTGGAAACCGCCAGCGGTATTGTTCTCGACGGAGTGACGTACGATAACAAAGCGCCCTGGCCCGAATTAAGCCATGCCGAACAAGCCATTAAACTCGTTTCGCCCACGCTTGATAATCATTTTGGGGAAAACTGGATTATGGTTCCTGTTGACGAAATGGTCTCATTCAGAGAGTATTTAGGAGAGTCGTCGAAACTAAAAGTTTATCCAAACCCGACAGCACAAATGCTGTTTGTTGAAGGAATCGGGAAGGAACCCATCCAAATTTATGACCTTTACGGGCACTGTGTATTCACACTGTTTGTGGATGATCGTTCATCTGTATCGATCAACCTGTCATCGCTGAAAAAAGGTCTTTACCTGGTCCGTTCCGGCAATCGCTATGCCCGTTTTGTGCTGGCTCCATAAAACAAACTCAAAAAAATCCATTTTTCCAAAGCAAAATACACCCGGCTGTTTTGCTGCAATATTCCTTTTTCTACCTTTGATGTATGGCCATACGGTTGACGAATAGAACAGCCCTGATATTTGGGTGTGCCGCATTGTCTTTATTTAAAGCAGAAGCACAGCCCCGTAGTGTACAATCCCGTATCCCCGATACGGATGAATTCTTGTGCAACGACGATCCGTGGGTGCTGGTATTTGAAGACGAATTTGAAGGCAATCGGCTCAATCCCGACGACTGGCTCATTGTGGAAGGGGTAAATCGCGATCCCGATTTCCGGGTTGAGAAAACCTGGAAACAGGCCGAAAATGTTGTCGTTGAAGACGGGAAGCTGAAGATCATTACCGACAGGGAACACAAACCCGGAATGGCGTACAAAATTTGGCTCCCTGTGCAGGGAACCACCCAATTCGAAAGCGATTTCGAATTTACTACGGGAGAAATCTGGACCCGGAAAAAGTTTACGCATGGAAAGATCGAAGCCTTGGTGAAAATTCCGAAGGGCAAAGGAATCTGGCCCGCCTTATGGCTCTTCTGCGGGCAGCCGGTGTACAACGAGATTGATGTTTTTGAATTCACCGACAACCAGTTCAATCGATTAATTTCCACGTTTCATCACGATATGAATGGAGACGGGAAACGCATACATGTGGCCAAAAACCGTTTTGGCCGCGATTATTCCCTCGAACCCCATGTGTACACCCTGATCTGGGAAAACAACGCCATCCAGGTATTGTGCGACGGGAAAAGGGTTTTTGAGCAGTACCGGGCCTACCACCCGCTTTTTCTTGTTCCGGCCACCTGTGAATTGAAAGCCAGTCGCCGGTATCAGTTCAACGAAATTTTCCCCGACGATCCCATGCAGATCATTTTCGATACAGTTTGCGAAACCGGACCACGGGCACCCGACAGTACTACCGCCTTCCCGGTGGTGATGGAGGTCGACTGGATTCGTTACTATCAGCGAAAACCCCGGATGAATGTTGTCATTACCGATGCAGATTCGTATCCCATTGAAGAACAACTTTTCAATGTCATAGCCGGCGATACGATTTTGATTTCGACCGACTTTGAAATTAAAGCAAAACACCAGCTCGATTTGCTTGCCCGGAAAAGCATTCATTTGGAACCCGGTTTTATTGCCCGGGCAGGCTCTTTTTTCGAAGCCCGGATTGATAGCAGCCTTTTTAGCAGCAACGAAACAACAGTGCCTTAAGCTTTCCAATCATCGGTTTTTCAGCACCCTGTCCGACACCAAAAAAACCACCGGTTTTTCCGATACGGGATTGATCCGGGTGATGACCACCGTTTTATACACATCCTCGATGGTTTGAAAATTCAGTACTTCCGAAGGGGCGCCCTGAATATGGATTTTCCCTTTATTCATCAGGATCAAATAGTCGCAGTATTCGCCGGCCAGGTTTAGGTCGTGCAAAATAATGAGTACGGTAAGACCCAAATCGTGGTTGAGTTGCTGGATTAGATTCAGGATTTGGACCTGGTGGGTAATATCGAGATGCGAAGTAGGTTCGTCGAGCAACAAGAGCTCCGGTTCCTGGGTCAAAGCGCGGGCAATGGCAGCCAGTTGTTGTTCACCTCCGCTTAGTTCCGTCATCTTTTTATCGCGAAAAGGAAAAACTCCGGTTAGTTGCATATAATGCCCGGCAATATCGTGGTCTTTTTGACTTTCAAAAAACTGAAAATTCGATCGATAGGGAATACGGCCCATCAGTACATAATCGGAAACCGTGATGTCGGCTACTTCGGTAAACTGGGAAACAACGGCAATTTTTCGGGCTTTGTCCCGAATGGAAAGCCCCGTGAGCACTTCGTTGCTGAGCATTATTTCGCCTGATAAGAGCGGCAGGTCACCGGCCAATCCTTTGAAGAGTGTGGTTTTTCCCGAACCGTTGGGACCGATGATTCCCGCAAAGCATCCCCTGTTGAGGGTGAAAGAAATTCCGTCGAGGCGAAACTGACGGTATCCGCAGCCCAAATTACTGATCTTTAGATGACCGTTCATGTTAATGAATTTTCGATTTTGAACCCACCCGGGCCAGTACGACGATAAAAACCAATCCACCCGCGATTCCGGTAATCACGCCAATGGGTAATTCATTCGGTGCGATCAGGGTACGGGCAAGAATATCACTGACAATCAGGAAAAAACTTCCCCCAAGGAATGATCCGAGCAGAACAACACGATAATCGGGGCCGGTAATCAGCTTCACGATATGAGGAATGATCAGGCCAACAAAACCAATAACTCCTGCAATGGAAACGCTCATGCCGGTCAGTACCGATGCAATAATAAAAAGGATGCGTATTGTGCGTCGGGAATTTATCCCCAGGTGTTGCGCTTTTTCCTGTCCCAGGCGGAGCGCGTTCAACGGACGGGCAAAGAAGAAAGAAAAGATCAGACCGGCTAACGACGTCCACAGTGCAATCTGAATCAAGGCATTATTAGGTTCTTCAACCGATCCCATCATCCAGAAAACAATCCCATGCAGGTTTTCACGAGTGGTGATCGACATTAGAAACATCATGGCCGACGAGGCAACAAAACTGATCATTACCCCGATCAGCAGCATCCGGTTTATGTTGACCGCACCCCGGTTCATGCTAAGAAACCAAACCAGAAAGATGGTTGCAATGGAGCCCGCAAACCCGGAAAGCGGCAGAACTATAGCTCCCAGGGTGTGGTGTAAACCCAGCACGATAGCAAGGGCTACCCCCAAAGCTGCCCCGCCTGAAATGCCCAGAGTGTAGGGCTCGACAAGCGGATTGCGGTACACACCCTGCAAAATGGCTCCGGTAAGACTCAGCGCCCCACCTACCGAAAAGGCCAACAGGGTTCGCGGTATTCGGATGTTGGATAAAACCGAGTACTGAATGCCGCTTTTTTCGGTTAAAACAGCGGGCAATTCCCGAAAAGGAATATCGATTTCGCCCGATACAAGCGATTCAACAACAGCAATGGCCAACAACAAGATGAGCGCCAGCAAAAACAGGATCCAGTGCAGGTATTTATTTGTCATAGGCACGCATCAGTTGGCAGATGGTATCAAGTGTTTCGACAAAGGTAACCGGTGTAGGGCTGCAGGCTTTTTCGGCATCGATAATGTGTATTTGCCGATGATCGGCAGCGCTGAGACCCTTGTAGCGTTCCCATATTTTCTTTTCTTCTTCACCGGTAATCCCCATAGTAACAATGAAAATGACATCAGGATTCCCGGCAATCACACTTTCGCGGGTGAGCGTTCCCTGGCTCATGGAGCTAATTATGTTACGACCTCCCGATAACAGAATGTAGTCGTCCATAAAGGTACCGGGCAAAACGGTAAAAAGCGGGTCGGCACCAATCTGGAAAAAAACGTTACGGTGCGGTGTGTGCGTAATGAGCGTGAGACACTCCACTTTTTCCCGGGCTTCCTGAACCATCTGCCGGGCACGGTCTTCCTTTCCGGTGAGTTCCCCCAGCCGGAAAAACTGCTGCCCGATTTCTGTAAACGAAGCCGGCGATGGAAAATACTCCACCCGGATGGAAAACTTTTTGATCATTTCGACGGTTTCGGGGGCGGTGAGGGGAGTGGCCAGCACCACTTCGGGACGAAGACTCACGATTTTCTCTATATTCACATTTACCGCGTTGGCAACAACCTCCTTCCGGTCAGAAAGCGCTTCGGTACAATAACTGGTACAACCAACCAAAAGTCCTTGTGCCCCCAGATAATAGATATTTTTTGTTATTGACGGGGCCAGCGATACGATCCGTTGGGCCCTTTGACCATGAAGAATCAACGGGAATACAGTCAGAATAATCAATCCGTAAGACAAAAATTTCTTCATCAAAATGCTTTTCGGAAACCGTGGTTCAAGAACGAACAAAGGTAGAAAAAAGGCCGGATGGGACAACACCTGTTCTAACTACATCGTTTTTCATTAAAAACACCAGAGAACCCAGAGATTATTTAAAAAATAACGGGGAAAAACTCCGTCCGTTTTTGCTTGCTCGTACAGGGATTGTTTTTATTCAACCAGAAAAAATAATATGTTGTTGATGTGGGTTTTTCATCTGCATTCAGATCGTAACCCGATCTATTTTTGCGTTCTCTGGTGTTATTGAATCATTCCTCTGCGTTCTCTGGTGTTATTGATTCTTTTCTCTGCGTTCTCTGGTGTTCATCAATTCTCCATAGTGAATGATTCATAATCGTTCAAATACCAAAAATCCCAGGAAAATAATCACTTCGGAAATCTGTTGTAAAGCGCCCAAACAATCGCCCGTATACCCTCCGATTTTACGAACAATGTACAAGCGAAACAATGCCGCAGCAATCAACAATACAGGAACGATCGCTATTGTAAAAGCCACAGGGGCAAACAACAGGGGCAGCAAACCCCAAAATACGGCGAGAATAAAATCGGATGGTGTACCCTTTTTCCCTACCGGTTTCATCCGGCTGCTTTCGTCATCACGCACATAGGACGAAGTAAAAATGACGACCACGGGCATTACACGGCTGAGACCATGGGCTGCAACAATGAGCCACAAAATTTGTTCGGGATTGACAGACGACAGGGTAAAAATCTTCAGCAGAAGCATCAGGATCAGACCGGCAGCACCAAAAGTGCCGATCCGGCTATCTTTCATGATCGATAAAATTTTCTCGCGTGTGTATCCCCCGCCAAAGCCATCGCAAAAATCGGCAAAGCCGTCCTCGTGAAAGGCACCGGTGAGCAGGATGGTTGCTGCAAGCGATAGTATAACCCCAATTGGAAGGGGAAGAACCCGGGTGGCGCCCCAAACAACCAGCGCACCAACAGCCCCGACCAAAAGACCAACCAGCGGAAAATATCGGGTTGATCGGTTCAGGTCGTCGTCGCTACAGTTTTTCATCCGCACCGGTATGCGTGTATAAAACATCAGGGCTGTGAGAAAAAGGTGCAATTGTTTGCGGAACATGATTAGAAAATTAGTTTTTTTCGCTTACCCCGGCCTCGTCGAAGCTGGCCATTTCGTTCAAAAAAGCACAGGCAGCTTTGATTACCGGAAGGGCAACTGCCGCGCCGGTTCCTTCGCCCAGACGCATTCCCAGATCAAGAACAGGCTTCACGTTGAGTTGTTTGAGAAGCAGACTGTGGGCTTTTTCGTGCGATTGATGGCAGAAGATGCAGTTTTGGATCAGTCCGCTGTCGAAGCGACTGGCGGCAAGCATTGCTGCCGAAGCAATAAATCCGTCGACCAGGATGATCATGTTTTGCCGTTTCGCTTCCAGAAAAGCTCCGGTCATCATGGCAATTTCAAAGCCCCCAAAGGCAACCAGGGTTTCGAGTGGCCCTGATGGGTTGTATTTTCGGGCTACCTCGGTCAGGATTCTTTGTTTATATTCCAATGCAGCGCCGGCCGATCCAGCACCGGCGCCTACACATTCTTCGATGGGCAGGTTTAAAAAACGGTGCATCAGCAACGATGCCGACGAGGTATTACCAATGCCCATTTCCCCAAATCCCAGGGTGTTGCATCCTTTTCGGCTTACTTCAATAACTTGTTCGGCTCCCTTTTTCAGAGCTTTATCGCATTCTTCGGTACTCATGGCCGGTGCGTGGAGCATATTTCGGGTCCCATAGCCCATTTTAGCATTAACGATGGGCAAACCCTCTGGAAAATCGTGATCGACCCCGGCATCAATCACTTTCAGATCGATCCCGTTTAAGCGACAAAATACATTGATGGCGGCTCCACCGTGTACAAAATTCATCACCATTTGCCAGGTAACATCTTTCGGGTACGGACTGATCTTTTCTTCCGCGAGCCCGTGATCGGCCGCGAATACGAGCAAGGCAGGTTTTTCGATTTTCGGGGTCAGGGTTTGTTGGATCATACCAATCTGCAAGGCAATCTCTTCCAATTGACCAAGTGCACCAAGCGGTTTGGTTTTCCCGTCGATGGCTTGTTGAAGTTGTTTTCGCAGTAATTTGTTCATGGAAAAGACCGGATGAATTTCCGGCTTAAATTAAGGATAATGAATCAATAAAGCTTACAAAAGTTCTTTAACCTCTTCCTGTAAAAAGCGAAGAGCCAGAGTAAGCGGGTCGTCGCTGATCGAGGCATATTCTTCGAGCAAATCGGTTGCATATTCCATGTAGGGATCATCGGCCGGATATTCCGCGGCCGTGGTGCTAATGAGCTGCATGATGCTTTGCCGGGCAGCCACCAGCATCGACCAGGCCCTGTCCGAAACATAGAGTTGTTGCGACAGGTTGTGTTCGTATTCTTCGCGTACATTTTCCAGCAGCCGTTTTTGCAGGTCGAGAACCGTCATACCCGGCTGCGCATTCCGGATAATCATCGATTCCGGTTTGATCCGCTCCAGAAGAAGCGTCATCCGTTCGTAGGCCTGAAGACGTATGGGCAGGGTTTCGGATGAAAACTTTAACCGAACCTCCTGCTTCCGCTGTTTTTCAAACTGATCGAAAAACGATTTCAGCATGTAATAAACAAAAAGAAAAACGATGATGAGCGGAAACAGCATCGCGAGGGCTTGTTCGATAATTTTGGACCAATTCATGCCAATTTGTTAATGATTTATTTAAAAATGCATCCAAAAATTGAAAAAAAGGAGGGAAAAACATCATTTTATCTCAAAATTTTGGATTTATTTTTATCTTGCGTTCGTTGCAAAACAAGAACAAAAGTAACAAAACGAAGCGATTTTTCCCTTCGCTTGGACAGAGAATAAACGAAACAATAAATAAAGAAGGAAATGAATCCACAGGCAGAGGAATTAAACAAAGTGATCCGGGAAGAGAATCCGGCAGTTTATGAGTTGTTGTCCGAACGCGGACGGAATATCTATTTCCCCAAAAAGGGAATTCTGGGGCAAACCGCCGATGCAAAAGGCACTGCGATTAATGCCACGATCGGAACGGCAATTGAAGACGATGGAAGCCCTATGCGGCTCGAAGCAATTTCGTCTCTGATCGGGATTGACCCTTCGCTTACCTTTCCGTATGCACCCAGCTTTGGCCGCCCCGATATTCGGGCTGCCTGGAAAAAAATGCTGTACACGAAAAACCCGAAACTGGGCGATGCTGTTGTCAGCCTGCCTGTGGTCACCAACGCGTTGACGCACGGAGTCAGCATGGCCGGTTATATGTTTGTCGATCCGGGTGATGAAGTCATATCGCCCGATCTCTTTTGGGGAAATTATAATTTGATCCTGAACAGCGCTTACGGGTCCAAAATCGGAACGTTTAACCTCTTCAAAAACGGCGGTTTCGATCTCGAAGCCCTGAAGGCCAAACTCAGCGAAGGACCTGTTGGCAAAAAGATCCTGATTCTTAATTTTCCGAACAATCCGTCGGGGTATTCGCCAACCGTGGCCGAAAACCAGGCCATAGTCGCCATACTGAAAGAAGCGGCCGAAAAAGGAAACAAGCTTGTGGTGCTGACCGACGATGCGTACTGGGGACTCGTATACGAAGAAGGAATCGAACGGCAAAGTATATTTAGTTTCCTCGTTCATGCCCACGAAAACATCCTGGCCGTAAAAATCGACGGACCAACCAAGGAAGATTATGTTTGGGGCTTCCGGGTAGGTTTCATCACCTACGGCATAAAGGGCGGGAACGAACGCCTGTATGGCGCCCTGGAATCGAAAACGGCCGGTGCCGTGCGCGGAAACATATCGAATGCTGCCAATATCTCACAGTCGTTGCTCCTGAAAGCCTTCGAAAATCCCGCCTACGATCAGCAGAAAACCGAAAAATTCGCCCTGATGAAAACCCGCTTCGACGCGGTAAAAAATGTCCTTCAGGATCCGAAATATCGGGATTATTTCGAAGCATTGCCCTATAACTCGGGTTACTTCATGTGCGTACGACTGGCCAGCGGAATCGACGGCGAGGCCTTGCGGCATTTGCTGATCCGCGACTACAGCATCGGTATTATTAACCTGAACAACATTATCCGGATCGCTTTTTCGGCCGTTGCTGCCACCGACATGAAAAAGCTATTCGACGGCATTTACGAAGCCTGCAAAAAGGTACGAGGGTAAATTCGACCAGCGTTTTTCCGTTCGCTTCGCTTCGGAAAAGCGGGTCTCACTCACTTTCCGATGCAAAAATTTTTAAAGATATTTCCCAGTACTTCGTCGGTACTGATTTCGCCGGTGATTTCTCCGAGGTAATGAAGACATTCGCGAATGTCCTGTGCCAGAAATTCGCCGGAAACGCCGGCTGCCAGTCCTTCTTTTGCCCGTTGGAGCGCTTCTCCTGCCTTCATAAAGGCTTCGTAGTGCCGGAGATTGGTCAGAATAATATCCGTGCCTTCTCCTTTCAGATCGTGTGCCGATTGGAGCAAAAAGCGTGTGAGCGCCTCAATGTTGTGCTCCTTCCTGGCCGAAACAGGCAGGGCAGGGTAGCCACTCGACTCGCTTAAGGCAAGCAGTTCGTTCAATGCATCGATGGGGGCAATGTCGGTTTTGTTGATCACAAAGGCGACATATTTGTGATGCAAATGCCCGGAAAGGCGGGTCAAAAATTTGACGGTATCGTTGAACGAAAGGGTGGGATCGAGAATCAATAAAATGATTTCGGCTTGTTCAATTTTTCGAAAAGTCCGCTCAATCCCAATCGTTTCTATGGTATCGGTGGTTTCCCTTATCCCCGCCGTATCGATAAATCGAAAGGGGATACCCTCTAGTACCATCAAATCTTCGATGGCATCGCGGGTAGTACCGGCAATGTCCGATACAATGGCCCGCTCTTCCTGCAATAAGAGGTTCAACAGGGTCGATTTCCCTACATTTGTATCGCCTACAATGGCAACCGGAATCCCTTTTTTCAGCGCATTTCCATAACGAAATGAATGAGTAAGACGACTGATTAAATGTATGATATTGTCGATTAACTGAAGTAATGATTCCCGGTCGGCAAATGCCACATCTTCCTCTCCAAAATCGAGCTCCAGTTCCACCAGGCTGGTAAACTGAAGCAAGCGTTCGCGCAATTTCCGAATCTCGTCCGATATGCCCCCCTTCATTTGCCGGATGGCCATTGCATGGGCTGCTTCTGAAGAAGAAGCAATCAGATCGGCTATGGCTTCGGCCTGCGAAAGGTCCATCTTCCCGTTCAGAAAAGCCCGCTGGGTAAATTCTCCGGGGCGGGCAAGGCGGGCGCCCTGCTC
>DAIMEA010000061.1:0-13013 GCA_036725585.1 Prolixibacteraceae bacterium
ATCAGCAATCGTATGCTGCGGCTCGTTCACTTTACCTGAAAGCGTTACAGATCATCCCGGGGCAGGAATATCCTTCGGCACAGATCCGGAGAATCGATTCCCTGCTAGCACGGGAACGGGAACCCGAAAAAGCTGTATTGAGCGAAATTGATTTTTCCAACCTGGGCAATCTTTCCGACGAAAAACGAAAGGCAGCATACAACGAGGCCATGGCGCTGGGAGAATCCTTTTTTAAGTCGAAAGACTGGGGTGTTGCCCGTTTTTATTTTCGCAGAGCGCTGGCACTCTATCCCAACGACGAAATCGCCACTCAGAAATTGAAGGATACCGATGCCAAAATTGGCGGGTCGGAAAATCAGGAAATCCGATACCGCGAAATGATTGAAAAAGCCGAAGATGCTTTTGAAAAGGGCGATTTTACGGTTTCCAAGTTTTACTATCACAAAGCGCTCGAAGCCAAACCTTCCGATCCCTTTGCCAGCGAACGGCTTCAGATCGTTGATAAAATGCTGAGCGCAACTTCAACCCGAAACCAGATGCGAGAATATACCGATGCCATGAACAACGGGCTAAATGCTTTTCAGGAGAAGAATTATTCGCTCGCACGCTTTTATTATCGGAAGGCACTCAGTCTCGTCCCTAACGACGAAAAGGCGACACAAAGCCTGCAACAGGTCGATAGAATGCTTCAAGTATCCAAACAGGCGAATGACCTGTCGGAGTATGAAAACAACTGTCGATTGGGCGATCAGTCGCTGGAACAAAAACAATATGCGGCTGCGCTGAATTACTACCGGAATGCCTTGGTTTTTAAACCCGGCGATACGTACATCCTCCAACAGATACAGAAAGTGGATGAAGCGATGCGCTCCCGAAAGTGAGGACTCATTCTTTTCCTTTCATTTTTCTCCGTTTATGCAATTCAATACAAATCAGTGTGACGATCCCCATTATGAGGAACATGCCGTAGTTCCCAACAGGAACCGGATTAGCAAAGGGATTTTCTTCCGGAAGGGGTTGTGCGCTGATTTTAAGTGCTATAAAAGAAAGAAGTGACACCAGATGAATGATTGTTTTGCTCATGATTGTTGTTTTAACGGGTGATGAAAAATTTTTGGATAACGCGTTTTTGTTTGTGTTCAACCAAAACGACATAGAAACCGTCAGAAAGGTTTAGCTGCACCGTTCCGGCTGACTGACAGGTTCGATACCTGCCTGCTTTTTCTCCCCGGATGTTCCATATCTGCATTACGCTTTCGCCACTGGGAAAATTCCGATAGCTTAATATGTTGTTTTTTAGCGATACAAATAGTCCCGGTGAGGGAGTATCCCTTTCATTTGTTGTGCTTTCTTCAATTTGAATCAACATTTCGATGATGTGTCCTGCTTCCACTCCCGGGAACGAAAGGATACTTCCTGGCGAAAGAAGTGTATTTTTTGTTGTTTTTTCTGTTTCGAAAATACAACGGACCGGCAACGGAAAGCTTGCATCGTATTGGAACGAAACCCGATGGATAGCATCATTGCCGGTTTTGATCATCAGGGGAATCGAAACGGGAAGCGATGAAATGCGGTTGACCGATACGGGGTGTTGATCCCCGGCAAGGCTGTAAATCAGGGGAGCATGGGCATTGTTTGGGAACAATTTGTGTGCGTCGAAACGATCGAACCCGTTTTCTGCCCCGGGATGCCAGCACAATACGGTTTCATCCGATAAGGTATCGGACGAAACAATAATGTGGATATTCCAATCCGTTTGGGCGGACTTAAGAAAAGGTGCCGGATCGTTCACCCGGGCAGAAGCGCCGATGAACAGGTTTCCTTCGGCCGATGCTTCGACGAAAAAACCTTGAAGAGGCGGAATCAGGGGATCGAACGAGGATGGAACAACCACACCGCCTCCCGAACCATCGCTGCTCAGGGTGATGTAACTTCCGCTTTCCGGGTCGAAAAGATAGGCTGCATTTCCCTGGCATGTACCGTATTGGATCGATTCATGATCGAACCAGTTGATGGGGGCAAGAAAGGAGTTTCCCAGCAAATTCCAGCCCGAGCTGTCGACACGCAGGGGAAGGTTTAATCCGGCAGAAAGATCGGCCGGTGCACCCTGTAACAAAACAACGTATTCGGAATCGTATACCGTATTTCCTTCTTCGGTTTCATCGTTTGTCGTAGCAAGAGCAAATCCTGTTCCGGGGGGCATCGGGATTTCCGGATCATTGATGTATTCCCACGAACGATGAATGTTGGATGAAAGCGAAGGATTGTAACCGGCACACCACACATCGGTCCGGTTGTTCGGGCTGATAAATCCGGCAACCGTAAGATCGGAAAACGGGCTCGAAACCAGTTGCCAACGATCGATCAGGGTTTCCGATGTGCTGTACCCGATTGGGTGGATGGTTTGCATCTCAGTAACCACCAGGTTTTCCTGGCCATTTATTTGTCCATTGTGATCGAGGGTAAGTTGTTCGAGGGTGTCGGGGGCCAGAATTTCCGGGAAAAACGGGCAGCTACCCGGAATGAATACCCGCGATTCCAGATCCGGCATAACTTCTCCCGGAAACCAGTTTCCAAGGTCGGTCCAGTTGTTGCTGCTTTCCCCTGTCCAACATGCATCAAAATTTGCCTGCCCCGGTGTGGGAAAAGCAGTCGAAAAAGTCACGCTGTTTTGCTGCCCGCCCGAACCGTCTCCCATTCGTTGCAGGGAATAATTACTGCTATTGGCTGAATGGTTTTCGTTTACCTGAGGTGAGCCAGCGTGCAACAATTGCAGTAAGCCTTCATCGTCGGGGTCGTCGGTGTCGTATACAACAGCATCCAAAAGCTGGACCAGAGTACAGGGTGTTCCTGTTGGAAAATCATCGGCATCGCCCAGATACACAGCAATTGCATCGGGGCCGTTTTGAAGGCCGTTGCTTTCCCAGGCAGCCACATCGACCTCCATAAGGCGGTTGCTTCCCAATACAAAATAACCGTCGGCCCCGGTTGTATACGTATCCAGGTCGAAGGCCGTATACGAAACGTCACCGTCGCCGTTGAAAAGGACGAGCACCAGTCCGTTTAGCGAGGTATTACCGGTGCCTCCATCGAACAACTCGACGAATTCTTCCCGGTCAGTTCCCCGGGTATCGGCATCCACTTCGTTGATGACCATGGATGAAAAAGCAGCGGGGTAAACGGTTCCATTGCATTGAATCGTCTCATTTGTCGCACCTTCCGATGAGCAGACAATGTTTTGGACATAAGTTCCTTCCGATAAATCCGAAACCATTCGTGTGAATATATTCAGGGTGTCGACGCTGCCTTCTGTTTCCTCCAGAACAAGGTCCGATTCGAAAAAACTTAGGCCATCGGTCGACAGGCAAAATCCCGGGGGGCAGGAAAGCCGGAGATCCTGTGTTAGATGAACGGCCGAAACACGAAAAGAGTCCGCATCCGAGGGGCCTGTTCCTTCTATGTAAAAGAATGCATCGAGGGTGTTGGTTGAAACATTTATTTGCGGGCCGGCTGTATAATTTTCGAGAACCAGATCATCGATCAACAGGCGTTCTTCGTCGTTGACTGAGAGAATGCGGAACAGGATGTTGTTTCCACTCAGGTTCAGGTTTTCCGAAAAAAACATGTAATCGGCCGATGTGACTTCTGTTGTGTCTCCAATGTTCATCCAGCCTTCCCCGTTTCGGTTATACTGCGCCAGGAAACGAACGGAAGAAGCATCGCCGTTCCAGTGTCGGTACCAAAAAGATACCGATGCCAGTCCGTTGTCTTTCCCGTTCCCGTCGGTGCCTTTATACAGGAGGTATTCGTTTGCCCCGGAGTCATCGTTAAAGCGAATCGCGTTTCCTGAACGCGCATTGCTGGCGTGGCTCATCGCGTTGTACGATTCCCATTGCCCGCCCGAGGCATCGGTGTACGTCGATGTACTGCCGTAGGTTCCGTCGGACCAGGCGTCGAAATTCTCAACAACATCGCCCAACGAAGCAAGCGGAAGCAGAAAGATGATGAAAAGGAAAAAATGCAGGAGAGAAAATTGTGAATTTTTCATCCGTACAAAACTTTTAACATACTGAATACCTTTTGGATCGAAAGGTCGATCTTTTAATATATTTACGTCCGGATGTAACTCACATGTGGTTTGTACATGCGTGTTTCTCGATAAATCGGGACAGGTCGTGTTTTTCTGTAAACATGTTCGTTTCATATTGTTTTTAGTTATGCGGTTGAATTTTTTGAATTGAATGGAAATGAGAGGTTTTCTTTCTTTTTCAGGGGCTTCTAATGCGTTCAAATGGGAATGGAATAAATGATAAACCCTTGAAAAACAGGTTGTGAATTGTTGAAAAAATCAGAGTTGAGGAAAAAGGGATGTTTCGAAGAATATTCATGCGTTTTTGTTTGGTTGGTTTAAAAAAAAAAAAAAAAAAAAGAGGAACAAAATTTTGCACGTCTTTTCCTGTCAAACATGCTGTAAAATGGAACATTATCGGAATATGTTAAGGAATTTTGAAGGTTCCAAAAATTGTGGAAAATAATTTTGCTCATTTTTTGCTGCCCTGTTCCAAATTGTATCTTTGCGCTGTTTTTCAAAAAAAGCAAATCCAATTTTATGAGCATGATCAAATTTGTTTCCGCAGAGGAAGCCGTAAAAGTAATTAAAAGCAACGACAGGGTACACATTCACAGCGTGGCCTGTGCCCCCCAGAAACTGATTCAGGCCATGTGTGAGCGGGGAAGGAACCGTGAATTTCACAACGTGCGTATTCAGCATTTACACACCGAAGGGCCGGCCCCTTATGCCAACGAGGAATTTGAAGGGATTTTTTTGATGGAGTCGTTTTTTGTCGGGCACAATGTACGCAAACAGACTCAGGCGGGTTATGCCGATTATATTCCGGTTTTTTTGTCGGAAACCCAG
This sequence comes from Prolixibacteraceae bacterium, assembly GCA_036725585.1. Classification (GTDB taxonomy): domain Bacteria; phylum Bacteroidota; class Bacteroidia; order Bacteroidales; family Prolixibacteraceae; genus DAIMEA01. The sequence continues at coordinate 4,919 of DAIMEA010000061.1, forward strand.
CGTTTGATCCGGGAAGGGATTTGCCGTCCGAATGTAGCCCTGGTTCAGGTTTCACCTCCCGACAAACACGGATATGTTTCGCTGGGAACATCGGTCGATGCAACCCTGGCTGCCGTTGAGGAAGCCGACACGGTAATCGGGGTGATCAATCCCAACATTCCCCGGGCCTTTGGCGATGCAATGATCAAACTCGACCGCATCGATCTGTTTTGTGAAGACAATACCCCTCTGATTGAGGCTGCACCCGCACCTCTTTCCGAAACGGATATAAAAATTGGAAAAAATTGCGCTGCCCTCATCGAAGACGGTGCAACCCTGCAAATGGGAATCGGTGCCATACCCAATGCCGTTCTGGCTCAACTGGGGCACCATAAAAATCTTGGGATCCATACCGAAATGTTTGCCGACGGTGTTTTGCCCCTGGTCGAAAAGGGTGTGATCAATAACGCGCACAAGGTCATTGATAAAGGTAAGATCGTTGCAACATTTTTGATGGGATCGAAAGAAGTATATGACTTTATCGACGATAATCCGGGTGTTTTGATGAATGATGTTGGTTATACCAACGATCCGCATATTATTGCCATGAATCCGAAAGTGACCGCGATCAATTCGGCCATTTCGGTTGATCTTACCGGCCAGGTGAACGCCGATTCCATTGGTACCCGCTTTTGGAGTGGGGTAGGTGGTCAGGTCGATTTTATCCGGGGCGCATCTCTGTCGAAAGGCGGAAAGCCCATCATTGCCATGCCTTCGGTAACAACCAAAGGAGCAAGCAAAATCACCAGCACCCTTTTGCCCGGTGCCGGGGTCGTCACGTCGCGCTTTCACATCCATTGGCTGGTTACCGAAAACGGGGCCGTTAATCTGTATGGAAAAACCCTGCAGGAACGCTCAAAACGGATCATTTCGATTGCTCATCCCGACCATCAGGAAGAACTCGACCGGGCCGCTTTTGACCGATTCGGTTCCCATTATCATTTTGTTTGGGAAGAAAAAAAAATTTCCAATGAAGTTTAAAAATATAGGTAACGATGAATCTGAAAAGGCAGGGAACTCTCTGCCTTAACTGATTTTTTGACCCTTCCTGTTTTTTGTCAGTAATTGATTCAGCCCGTTCGTATAAATTCGCACTTTTTTCAATCAAATAATTTATAATCAATACAAAATGAAAATTTCACATATCGAACACATCGGAATTGCGGTGGCCAGTCTCGACGAGGCCATCCCCTATTACCGCGATGTGTTGGGGCTCGAGTGTTATGCCATCGAAGAAGTCCCCGATCAAAAAGTTAAAACTGCTTTTTTCCGGGTGGGAGATACCAAAATCGAATTACTGGAGTCGACCGATCCGGAGGGCCCAATAGGCAAGTTTATTGAAAGCAGAGGACAGGGGATACATCATCTGGCATTTGCTGTCGATCAGGTTGATGCCGCATTATCCGAGGTGGGAAGCAAAGGTGTGCGACTGATCGATCAGAAGAAACGCAAGGGAGCCGAAGGCTTGAATATTGGTTTTCTGCATCCCAAGTCAACACTGGGTGTATTAACCGAATTGTGTGGAAAAGAATAATGTAGACCCACTGATAAGATACTATGAGCAATCAGGAAAAAATTAACCGTTTGATCGAACTCCGGGCTGAGGCCAAACTGGGAGGGGGCGTTAAACGCATCGACAAACAGCACGAACAGGGGAAAATGACCGCCCGTGAACGGATTGAAATGCTGTTGGACGAAGGAAGCTTCGAAGAGCTGGACATGTTTGTTACCCATCGTTGCCATAACTTTGGGCTCGAAAAAACCAAATTTATGGGCGATGGCGTGGTAACCGGCCATGGCACCATCGACGGTCGTATTGTTTATGTGTTTGCACAGGATTTCACCGTTTGGGGCGGATCGCTCTCCGAAACCATGGCTCTGAAAATCTGTAAGGTGATGGATATGGCCATGAAAGTGGGCGCACCGGTTATCGGAATCAACGATTCGGGCGGAGCGCGAATCCAGGAAGGAGTAACCTCGCTGGCCGGATATGCCGAAATATTTGAGCGGAATATTCTGGCTTCGGGAGTAATCCCCCAGATTTCGGCTATTTTTGGTCCTTGCGCCGGTGGAGCGGTTTATTCTCCTGCTTTGACCGACTTTATCATGATGACCGAAAATACATCCTATATGTTTGTTACCGGTCCCAAAGTGGTGAAAACCGTTACAGGCGAAGATATCAGCATTGAAGACCTGGGTGGGGCCGACGTTCATGCTTCCAAGTCGGGCGTTGCCCATTTTAAGGTCGAAAACGAAGAGGAAGGACTTTTGCTTATCCGGAAACTGCTGAGCTACCTGCCCCAGAATAACCTTGAAGAAGCCCCGATGTTGGAATGCAACGACCCGATCGACCGGATGGAAGATGAACTCAATGAGCTGGTTCCTGAAAATCCGAATATGCCCTACGATATGAAGGATCTGATTCATTTAATTGTGGATGGCGCCGAGTTTTTGGAAATCCACCGGAATTATGCCAAAAATATCATCGTTGGATTTTGCCGGATGGACGGTATGAGTGTGGGCGTTATTGCCAACCAGCCCAATTACCTTGCCGGGGTGCTCGATTGTGCCGCTTCAAAAAAAGCTGCCCGCTTTGTTCGCTTTTGCGATGCCTTCAACATCCCCATTCTCACACTGGTTGATGTTCCCGGATTTTTGCCCGGATCGGGTCAGGAATATGCCGGTATTATCAACGAAGGGGCAAAACTAATGTTTGCTTTTGGCGAAGCAACGGTCCCTAAGGTTACGGTGACCATCCGTAAATCGTATGGAGGCGCACACGATGTGATGAGCTGCAAACAACTCAGAGGTGACTTTAATTATGCCTGGCCCAACGCACAAATTGCCGTTATGGGTGCAAAAGGTGCTATTGAAGTACTCGAGGGAAAAGCCATAGCGGCCTTGTCCAGCGACGAGGAACGGATTGAATTTGTCCGGAAGAAAACGGAAGAATACGAAGAGGCTTTTGCCAATCCCTATCAGGCGGCTTCGTATGCTTATATCGACGACATCATCGAACCCCGGAATACCCGCTTCCGCATTATTCGCGCGTTCCAGAGTTTGCAAACCAAACGTCTGACCAATCCGATGAAAAAGCACAGCAATATTCCGCTTTAAAACCGTTGATTATGATAATACTGAGTATAGATAGTCAAACCTTGATCATTACCATAGTGGGTTGGTTGGTGGTGTTTATTGCTCTTGTTCTGCTGATCATGGTTTTTAATAATATTCCCCGACTGATGAAGGTGAAAGTGAAGGTGAAAACGAAACCAACCGACAATGGACAGGTTTATCCCGGGCAATCGGGCGCGCGCTATATGAGTGGCGATGAAACTGCGGCCATCGCTTTGGCTCTTCATCTTTATTTTGAAGAACAGCACGATGAAGAGAGCAATGTTATTACGATCAAACAAATTCAGAGGAGGTACTCCCCCTGGAGCTCGAAAATATACGGAGTACGGAATTTCCCAAAAAATTAGATCATGAAGAAATTTAAATTTACCATAAAGGGCAACGAATACGAAGTGAAAGTCAACGACTTTGAGGAAAACAATGTAATGGTTGAGGTAAACGGCACGGAATACAATGTAACGATCCATCGGGAAATCAGGCAAAGCAAAACACCCCGGTTGGTTCGAAAACCCGTTGCCCAAAAACCGGGCGAGGGAACCATTACCCGAAAAGTATCCGGTTCGGGAACCAGTGTTTTGGCCCCCTTGCCCGGCAATATATTCAAGATTCTTGTTGCCGAAGGTGATGAAGTAAAGAAAGGAGAAACGCTGCTGATCATGGAAGCCATGAAGATGGAAAACAATGTGTTGGCAGAAAAGGATGGCGTTGTTAAATCAGTAAAGGTAACGATCGGTCAGGCCGTATTGCAGGGTGATGTGCTGATCGAAATGTAAGATTATGGAGAATAAATATCGTAAACGAATTGTGGCTTTTGTTGCCATAGCTATTCTGTTAACGTTCCAGTCAGTTTTTGGATGGATGGATGCCTGGGCTTCCGATACAACAGCCCTGCAGGCCGGATCTTCCGGAATAATTGAAGAAGCCATTCATGGATTAAAATCGTTTTGGGGTTTTACCGGATTTGCCAATTTCGACGTCCGGAACCTGATCATGATCGGTGTGGGCTGCCTGTTCATTTTCCTGGCGATAAAATATGACTATGAGCCCTTGTTGCTTGTACCCATAGGTACAGGTATTTTGATCGGAAACGTTCCCTTTCTGCCGGGTTACCAACTGGGAATCTACGAAAAGGGATCTGTAATGAAATACCTGTATTTTGGCGTTACCCAGGGGGTTTATCCTCCGTTAATCTTTCTGGGGGTTGGTGCGATGACCGATTTCTCTTCATTAATATCCAATCCGAAACTTATGCTGTTGGGCGCTGCTGCCCAGTTGGGTATTTTTGGAACGTTTATCGGTGCTGCTGCGCTGGGCTTTACCCCGCAGGAATCGGGGGCAATCGGGATTATTGGCGGTGCCGATGGCCCGACGGCAATTTTCCTTTCATCCAAACTGGCTCCACACCTGATGGGTGCCATTGCCATTGCCGCTTATTCCTATATGGCTCTTGTTCCGGTCATTCAGCCACCAATTATGAAGTTGCTGATTCCTAAAAAGGAACGCTTAATCCGGATGAAACCTCCGAGAGCTGTGAGCAAGACCGAAAAAATTCTGTTCCCAATCATCGGTTTGCTGCTCACCACCTTCATTTCTCCTTCGGCCATGCCCTTGCTGGGGATGCTTTTCTTCGGAAACCTCCTGAAAGAATCGGGGGTGACCGAACGTCTGGCCGACACAGCCCGGAACGCACTCATTAATATTGTAACTATTTTATTGGGCGTTACCGTGGGCGCTTCTACCCAGGCAAATTTCTTTTTGACCGTCGACTCCCTGAAAATCTTTGGGTTGGGCGCACTCTCGTTTATGATTGCAACTGCAGGCGGTTTGCTTTTTGCCCGCTTGATGAATGTGTTCCTGAAAGGCGATAATAAAATCAATCCCCTTATCGGTGCAGCCGGTGTTTCGGCTGTCCCCGACAGCGCACGGGTTGTACAGGTTGAAGGTTTAAAATGCGATCCCAGCAATCACCTGTTAATGCATGCCATGGCACCCAACGTATCCGGCGTGATCGGGTCGGCTGTAGGCGCCGGAATCCTTCTGAGTTTTTTGATGTAAACGAACAAACAACGATACCCAAAGGACCTCCGGCCAGAGGTCCTTTTTTATGTCCCTTTCCATCCGAGAATGTCCCAATTTGAGACCGGATTCCCAACGGTATATAAACATAATCTCAGATAATCAGATATATATATGTTTGGAATAATTCTTGTTTTCTTCCTTTGTATTCATTTGAAAGGTAGTCAATAACTTAATAGAAATATATACGCATGAAAAAAGGAAGTGAAATAAAAATGAGTATTGTCTCGTTTTCCATCGTTCAGCTTTTGTTGTTTTTTTCGTTTATGATGATGGCTTTTACAAGTCTGGCAAAGAATACCGGACGATACGTGACTTATTGTCAGGTCACTGATAAAGAAGTGATTATTGAATCGGACCGGGGTCAAAAGGTTTTGTTTACCGCTTACAATAACCAGTCAATCGGAATCGACTGGTTCGACAAAGGACAAACCATCCGCCTGATTGGCCCCTCTGAAATCGATAAGTATATAGGTTTGGAGGGATCCATTTATGTTGAGGAAATCGATGAATTGATACAGATCACGACAACATCAAACGATGGACTGATGATTCAAATACACCGGAAACCGTTTGGATTTTCGGTTTTCGACAAAGAAACACGACAAATTGTTGGTCTGGCAGAACCCATGAAAAATCAGGTGATACAAAAAATGACGGGAACTTCCCGAATGATTGCCGATCGATATTCCCGAGATGCACTCTTCCAGAAGAAATTATAAACTACTCATCAAAAGCTGATTGAGACCTCTTGTTTTAAAACATTTTCCCTGCTGCCTACTCTTATTTCATTTTCTACGGCAAGAATGATCATTTTTCTACACCTTTGGCACGAAGGGCCATTTATTCTTTTTACTTTGCATCGGCAAAAAGATCGAAGCAATGAACACTCGTAAACGATGCCCCTGGGCCGAGCATTCCGATTTGTATCGTGCCTATCACGACGAAGAGTGGGGAGTACCCGTAACCGACGACCGAAAATTGTTTGAGTTTCTCATCCTGGAAAGTGCACAGGCCGGACTGAGCTGGATTACGATACTCAAAAAGAGAGAAGCCTACCGAAGGGCTTTCGATGGTTTCGATCCGTCGAAAATTGCTTGTTACGATACAGCAAAAATGGAAGCGTTGATGCAGGATCCAGGCATCATTCGGAACCGACGAAAAATCGAAGCGTCGATTCAAAATGCCCGAGCCTTTCTCGATATTCAATCCGGGTTTGGTTCGTTTAGCAACTTTATTTGGCGCTTTACAGGCGGATCGCCTATAGTCAATCACTACACATCGATGCGTGAAATACCCGATCGGACGCCCCTGTCCATAGAAATAGCTTCGGAGTTGAAACGAAGAGGCTTCTGTTTTTTGGGTCCTACCATTGTGTACGCCCACATGCAAGCCACAGGAATGGTCAACGATCACCTCACCGAATGTTTCCGCCACAAGGAACTTTCGGTCTGATCGAATGATTTTTTTCTTCTTTTAATACGGAATATTTATTCTATTTTTAAGGGTTGAATCTTTTAAAATGTTTATTATGCGAAAATACTTGGTGATAAAAGGAGGGAAATCGATTCTTTTGCTTGTGTTCTTCCTCGTAGGGAACAGTGTGTTGGCCCAGAATAATATTGAAAAAAACGATTCGGGCTATACGTTCACTCCTTTGATCGAAATACCCACAACCCCGGTTAAAGATCAGCACCGTTCGGGCACCTGCTGGTCGTTTTCTTCTCTTTCGTTTCTCGAAACCGAAATGCTTCGTTTGGGGAAACCCGAAACCGACCTTTCCGAAATGTTTGTTGTATGGCATTGTTATGCCGAAAAGGCCAATAAGTATGTTCGGATGCATGGGAATACCAATTTTGCAGCTGGAGGCGCCTTTCACGATGCCACCTGGGTTTTGAAGAACTTTGGAATGGTCCCCGATGTAGTTTATAACGGATTAAGCATTGGCGAAACCAAACCCGTTCACGGTGAAATGGACGAAGTGTTGAAAGCCCATGTCGAGGGTATTGTTAAAAACAAGAACCGAAAACTCAGTCCGGTTTGGCACGATGCTTATACCGATTTGCTCGATAACTACCTTGGACCCCTGCCCGAAACTTTTGTATACGAAGGCAAGGAATACGCGCCACAAACTTTTGCCAGCGAGTACATGGGGCTTCATCCCGACAATTACATCGAAATAGGATCGTTTACCCATCACCCGTTCTACGAGAAATTCATCATCGAAATTCCCGACAACTGGCTTTGGGATGAAATTTACAACGTTCCACTGGAAGAACTGATGGAGATTATGGACTATGCCCTGGGAAAAGGTTTTTCTATTGCCTGGGGCGCCGATGTGAGCGATAAGGGTTTTGATACCAAAAATAAGGGAATTGCCGTTGTTCCCGAAAAAGATTTCACCGAAATGAGCGATGCAGAAATCTCCCGCTGGGAAAAGCTCGATGAAAAGAAACAGGAAGAAGAACTCTATAAGCTTGATAAACCGGGAAAAGAAAAAGTGATCACCCAGGAACAGCGACAGATCGATTTTGATAATTACACCTCGACCGACGATCACGGTATGCACATTGTGGGAACTGCCAAAGACCAGAACGGTACCATTTATTACACCGTGAAAAATTCCTGGGGCGAATACAACGAGTACAAGGGCTATTTTTATGCTTCCAAGCCTTATGTAGCTTTACGTACCATCGATATAATGGTTCATAAAGATGCTGTGCCGCCGGGCATTGCCAAAAAAATGGGTTTGTGAGTTCTTTCGTCGAAAGGAATATCCCATGATTCCTGCATCGTTAAGAAAGGGTGTCATTCTGAGAACTGACCCTGAAAAAAGGACACAATG
>DAIMEA010000062.1:0-13000 GCA_036725585.1 Prolixibacteraceae bacterium
CCCGGGTTAGGCGGCGATGGGAATATGATTTCACCGGCACATAGTTATGTAAAGAATTTTGGTATGGCCAGCGGCCTGCCCATCGAGGCCGAAGGATCGGGTTACGATCCGGCCGATCCCTGGTCGAACCGGGATCCCCGTTTTTATAAAACCATTCTTTACGATGGCGTACGCGTGATCAAGGGCGATGGTAACGAAGCCTATCGCTATGCAAACCTGTATAACGAGGGCAATTACCGGAACGATGGAACAGGCAGCCGAAGCGGATACATGCTCCGTAAATTCATGCATCTTACCATTAATAACTCCGACAATGAGGGGCGAAATATCATTCTTCTTCCCGCCTATTTGCGTTTGGCCGATGTTTATTACATGTATGCCGAGGCTGTTCTTCACGGATACGGATCGGCAACCAGCAGCCACCCCGGATATATGACGGCCGTGGAAGCCGTTAATAAAGTACGCGAACGGGCCGGAGTACCCGGAGTTGATGAACGCTATCTGGGATCCAAGGATGCATTTATGGGTGAAATCATTCGGGAAAGAGCCGTAGAGCTCGCCTTCGAAGCCAATCTTCGCTTCATGGATCTCCGCCGGTGGATGATTGCCGAACAAAAGCAATACAAAGAAAAAACGGCCCTTGATTTTGATCGGGGTGACGATGGAAAACCCATCAATATGAAGGAGCGGATCGTGGTAAACCGGGTGTTCGAAAGCAAACACTATTGGTTACCTCTGCCAACCGACCAGGTAAATCTGTATCCCGAACTCTATCAAAACCCCGGCTGGTAAATCAAAAACGAACGAAATGATGAATCCAAAATCAGAACATCCAATGAATTTATACAAAAAAATAGGGATAAGCGGACTATTGCTCCTTTTCGGCATGATGCTGGCGAGCGGGCAAAATGCCGGCGTAATCAGGGTTCAAACCATGGTTTGCGACCCGGAAGGTAATCCGATACCCGACGCAGCCGTATACGGAAACGAGGGATACCTGTTCTCCTTCACCGACAATGCAGGACAGTTCACCATGGAAGTCAATCCCAATTCATCGTTGTATATAACAGCGGAAGGCTTCCAGGATAAAACACTGAAAGCGGCATCGGGTATGGAAAAAATCATGCTCGAACGGATGAATGGAAACGAATTAGTGAACGTTGCCTTTAAGCAAATCGAACGGAAAGATCTTCCTGGAGCAATCAGCGTGGTTCGGCCCGGCGATTTCCTTGACGAAGACTATTCGCGCAACACAGCAGACATAAACGCCCGCACGAGTGGCCTCCTTTGGGGAAATAACCTGTGGGGAATGGACGGGGCCATGGTTTTAATCGATGGCGCCCCGCGTAGTTTTGATGACATCAAGATGGATGAAATTGACCAAATCACCGTTCTGAAAGGCGTAAATGCGATTGCCCTTTACGGAAGCCATGCTGCCAAAGGGGTCATCCTTATTACATCAAAAAGAGGTATTGCCCATAAACGGGAAATGAGCGTTCGCATCACATCCGGTATTGCCAGCCCTAAGTCTTTCCCAAAGTACCTGGGCTCTGCCGATTATATGACACTTTATAACGAGGCCCGTATTAACGACGGACTGGATCCCATGTTCGATGACGAGACGATTGCCAATTACCGTTCCGGCAATTCGTTCCGGTATCCCGACATCGATTACTTTTCTTCCGATTACCTGAATCCCTTTACATATGCTACCGATATCGTCACCGAATTTTCCGGAGGAAACGATCATGCCCGGTTTTATACCAACGTGGGTTGGTCGACGAATAGCACCCTCCTCAAAATAGGCGAAGGGAATAACGAAAACATCAACCGGTTCAATGTGCGGGGAAATATCGACCTGAAACTGAATGATTTTATTTCCAGTACGGTTGACATTGCAGTCATCCTGAACGATTCACGGTCGGGACTGGGAAATTATTGGGAAAATGCCACAACGTACCTGCCCCACAAGTATGCCCCGCTGATCCCTCTTTCGCTGATCGCTCCCGACTCGGCCGCTGTTTTGCAACTGGGAAACAACAGCAGGAACATCATCGACGGTGCTTACCTTTTAGGGGGATCCCAGGAATACCTGACCCATCCCTTTGCCGATTTATATGTGGGAGGTTATACCAAAAATATCAGTCGTATTTTGCAGGTAACCAACGGAATAAATGTTGATTTTGGTCAGTGGGTAAACGGTTTGTCGTTTCAGACCAAGATTTATGCCGATTTCAACAGCGCATACAATCAGTCGATCAACAATACCTATTCGGTTTACGCACCCGTATGGAGCGACGATCCCAATGCGAACAACATCGTCGGCCTCACCAAATTTGGGAACGATTCCCGCCCGGGAGTCCAGAATGTAAGTGGGACAGCCCAACAGCGCTTGCTGGGATTCTCGGCCCAGTTTAACTACCAGAAAACCATTGAGGAGAAACACAACTTGTCGGCCCTCCTTTTGGGGCAGGCTACATCCATCAACCGAAACGGTGTATATCAGGATTCCCTGAACTCAAATATCGGATTGCAACTGGGCTACAATTTCCGGCACAAATACTGGGTCGATTTCAGCGGTGCCCTGGTCAATTCCACCAAACTGCCCGCAGGTAACCGGCTGGCATTCTCGCCAACCATCAGCCTGGGTTGGTTAATCAGCGCCGAAGATTTTTTTAAGGCCGGATTATTTGATCACCTGAAGCTAACCGCTTCTGCGGGTATCCTGAATACCGACCTGGATTTCGGGCGCTATTATCTTTACGATAATATCTATTCTCCTGCTTCCTGGTTTTCGTGGTTTGATGGCACGTATGTGAACAGGGCCACAACGTCCCAGTTTGGTCCCAGTCCGAATCTTTCATTTTCAAAACGCGAAGAAGTGAATTTCGGGATACAGGGTTCTTTACTGAAAAAAATGCTTCAGTTCGAAGCCTCGTTTTTCTTGACACAAATGAAAGGTTTGCCCGTGCAACCCCTGACCCAATACCCCGAATACATCAGCGATTGGGTTCCCTATACCAATTACAACGCGAATCAGTATGCCGGAATCGATGCTGCGATTAACTTCAATAAAAAAGTGGGCGACTGGAACTACAACCTGGGACTCTATGCTACCTGGGTTACGACCGAAGTTATTAAACGGGATGAATTGTATGAAGATACTTACCGATACCGGACCGGCAAACCCACCGATGCCATTTTCGGGTTGGAGAACCGGGGATTCTTTACCGATCAGGCCGATATCGACCAAAGTCCGCTCCAGGCATTTGGCGATGTAAAACCCGGCGATATAAAATATGCCGATCAGAACAACGATAACGTCATCGACGAAAAAGACGAAGTCATGATCGGACGATGGGTGGCTCCTTTGAATTTTTCATTGAACTTTTGTATTTCGTACAAAAACCTGACTCTTTTCATCCAGGGAACCGGAAATACAGGCGGTAACGGAGTGAAAACGAACAATTATTACTGGGTGGATGCCGACGATAAGTACTCCGAAGAAGTTCTTTCGCGGTGGACCGAAGAAAGCAAGAATTCGGCCCGCTTTCCCCGTTTGAGTTCCCAGTCGAATAACAACAATTTCCGTTATTCCGATTTCTGGGCATACAATACCGATCGCTTTAACCTGAACAAGGTGCAGCTTACTTATAACCTGCCCCGAAAATGGATGCGAAATTCCTTTATTCGAGACATGGGCATCTATATCAACGGTTCCAACCTGTTTACGTTCGCCGAAAACCGCGAAGTGCTGGAATTAAACATTGGCCGGGCTCCGCAAAACAGGTACGTTAACCTGGGTGTTCGTATGAAATTTTAACCATGAATCTTGTAAAAAAAGATACGATGAAGAAGAATAGTATACTGCTTTTAATCTGGGTTTGGGTTTTTGCCGCTTGCGACGATATTTTATCCCCGGCCGATGAAAACCTGCGCACACTGGAAGATATCTACGACGATCCGAGTTTCGCCGAAGGGATATTGCTGAATGCATACACCCGTCTTCCGACCAACTACTATTCGTACAGCGAAGTCGCTACCGACGATGCCGTAACGAACAACAAAACCAACGACTACCTGAGGGCAGCTACCGGGCAATGGTCGGCGATTTTCAATCCACTGAGTCAGTGGGATAATTCCTATACGGCCATCATGTATCTGAACAAGTTCCTTGAAGAAACCGATAAGGTTACCTGGAGCTTTACCAGCGATACGGCCAATGTGTTGTTTAACAACCGTCACAAAGGTGAAGCCCACGGCTTAAGGGCTCTTTACATGCTCTACCTTCTTCAGCACCATGGTGGATACGGTCCCGACGGAACCCTTCTGGGCGTGCCCATTGTGACCGAATCAATGGATGCAAATTCGGAATTTCCCAAAACCCGAAACACCTTTGAAGAATGCATGCAGCAGATATATCGTGATTTAAATGCAGCTGAAGATTTTTTGCCGGTTGATTACGAAGATGTGGAAGAAGACCAGTCGCCCCCCGATCCGTATGCAAATTACACACCGGAACAATACAACCGGGTATTTGGAGCGGTTAACAAACTACGGGTATCGGGGCGCATTGTAAAAGCTATCAGGGCAAAGGCCGCATTATTGGCCGCAAGCGATGCCTACCGGGATGGAACAAGCACTACATGGGAGGATGCAGCCCGGTATGCGGGCGAAATAATCAACCTGTATGGAGGCCTTAGCAGCATCGACGACAAGGGACATATCTTTTACAAATCAGCCCAGGTGAAACGAATAAACCTGAGCAAAGGCTACGATTCCGACGAGATGCTCTGGAGGGGAAGCCTCGAAGGCACCGGATCTACAGGAAGGGAAGAAGATAATTACCCCCCAACCCTTTTCGGGAACGGACGGGTGAATCCTACCCAAAACCTTGTCGATGCATTCCCTATGGCAAACGGATATCCGATCGACCACCCGTCGAGCGGCTACGATCCCAATAATCCGTATAAAAACCGCGACCCGCGCCTGGGCGAATACATTTTGCTGAACGGCTCTTCGTTTGGCGGGAAAACCATTTCTGTAGCCCAGGGCAGCGGCCACGACGCCGTGAATGCAATAAAAACATCAACCCGTACAGGATATTACCTGAAAAAGCTGCTCCGCGAAGATGTGAAACTCGATCCGGCTGCCACACAAGCCCAACAGCACTATGCGGTTCATATACGCTATACCGAAATCTTCCTGATTTATGCCGAAGCGGCCAACGAAGCCTGGGGCCCCGATGCAAAGGGCTCTTACGGGATTTCCGCCCGCGAAGTGATGGCTGCCCTCCGAAGCCGGGCAGGGATCAAACAGCCCGATAGCTACCTGGACTCGGTAACTTCAAAAGAGGATATGCGAAAACTGATCCGCAACGAACGTCGCCTTGAACTCTGTTTTGAAGGATTCCGATTTTGGGATTTGCGTCGCTGGAAAGTGAATCTGACCGAACCTGCCCGTGGAATAAAAATCGACGGCAGCACCCTTTCCGTATCCAACGTGGAGGATCGGATCTACAGCGATTACATGTATTATGGACCGCTGCCCTATAACGAAGTGCTCAAATCGGATTTGGTGCAAAATGCAGGTTGGTAATAGTTGAAAATTTATAAAATTCAGCAAGATGAAAAAAATGAAAATAATCGCTTTCCTGGCATTCGCCCTGATTACTGCATGCCAGAACGAACCCTGGGATTTTCCCGATTACGACTACACAACGGTGTATTTTCCCTATCAATCGCCGGTACGGACGCTGATCCTTGGAGAAGACATTATCGATAATTCACTCGACAATGCCCATAAATTTAAAGTGATGGCTGCCCTTGGAGGGGTTTACGAAAACACGAAGGAAATTGTAATCGACGTAAGGGTCGACAATCAGTTGTGCGATAGCCTGAAATTCAGCTCGGCAGCTGGTAACGATGTATTTGCCCTGCCGTCTGATTATTATATTCTTCCCGAAAAACAGCAAATTGTTATTCCTTCCGGAAGTGTTATGGGCGGAATGGAAGTCCAACTCACCGATGCCTTTTTCAACGACCCGCGCTCCATTTCTCATGCCTTTGTCCTTCCGCTCGTGATGACTTCCGTTTCCAATGCCGATTCGATCCTGAGCGGGGCTTCCACGCTCGAAAACCCGGATCGCCGTGTTACGGGCGATTGGACCACGGTTCCCAAGGACTATACACTTTATGCTGTCAAATTCATCAATCCCTGGCATGGGAATTACCTGCGCAGAGGAGTCGATGTTGTGAAAGGAAAACAGGGGAACACGACGCTCGATACCACCATTGTATACCGGGCAAAATATGTTGAATGGGACGAAGTGATCAGCATTTCGACGGTTTCCTTGAACGAAGCTTCCATGCAATTGAATACACGGAATAAGGGAAGTTTGGATAATATATCCTTCGAAGTGATGATTCAGTTTGATCCAAACGGTGAAAACTGTACCCTTTCGCATCCCGAATCAGCATCGTACACACTTACCGGCAGCGGAAAATTTGTCAACGATGGCGACGAGTGGGGAAATATAAAACGCGATGTTTTGCATCTGAATTATGAAATAGATTTCGGTTCGGTGCGTCATACTTTTACCGATACGATTGTAATGCGCGACCGGGGAATAGCATTCGAAACCTTTACCCCGGTTGTTTTCTAGTTTCATTCGTCGACTTTCAAATGAGGCTGACCTAAAGCGGTCAGCCTCGCTTTGAAAGCGAACTTTTGTTTTTTTATCGCAGATCTTTTGTCTATTGTCATTTATTATGATATATTTCCCGGGCCACACGCTTTCTGTTATCCTGATCCTTCTCGGCGTGGCTGCTTTTGTGCTGGGGCGAATCCGGTATGTGAGGGGCGTAAAAATGGGATGCACACATTTTCCTTCCCATATTAAAGCCATTGTTCTGTTCACTTTTCTGGGTTCTCTCTTCATCGCTACCGGATTTTCCCTCTTTCTCATCATCTTTTTATAGATCCGGCTTATTCATATCTTTTTTTTTCCTAATTTTTGCAACCGATTGCATGAACCTTTTCTTTCGAGGCCTTATTACCCCGAATGGTTCATCTTTCGAACGGAATATATTGCGACAGATTTTGAAGGCGCACGCAAAACGGAAATGGACGGGCCGAACCCCTTTACGCCCGTTTAGGGAATTTGCGGGAAAAAAGAAAAATGGAGTGATAATGTATTTGTTATGAAGAATCTAAGCATCCTATTGGGGTTTTTCTTCCTGTTTTCCTGCCAGGCAAACAAGGAGAATAGAGAAAAGCAGGTCCTGCGCGAACGAATCGCCATAAACGAGGCGTGGCGTTTTTACAAATACGGTCCCGGGCAAAATCCCGACACCCTTTTGTACGATGTCCGGCCGGAATTAAACCGAACGAACGAAATCAGAGAAGCAGATGCAAAACCTACCGAAGCCCTGCATGCCGAAGCTGCCATAACCGTATTGAAACCCTGGATCCTTCCTTCGGGAAATGCGTTCATCGCAAATCCCGACGACCGGCACGTTCGCCCCGAAGGTAATCCCGGGCAGGATTTTCCCTTCGTGCAACACTCTTTCGACGATCGCTCCTGGGAAAAGGTCGACCTGCCCCACGACTGGGCAATTCAAGGTCCCTTTCAGGAAGGATGGGAGTCGGAAGTGGGTGGAGGAATGGGCCGACTGCCCGTGAACGGCGTGTCCTGGTACCGGAAAAAGATCGATCTTCCTGCCAGCGATTCCGGGAAATCGGTTTTTTTGGAGGTCGAGGGCGCAATGTCGTATGCCATGGTTTGGCTCAACGGATTCCTGGTAGGTGGCTGGCCTTATGGTTATCAATCGTGGCAACTGGATCTAAGCCCATACATCCTTCCGGGAGAAGAAAACCAACTGGCCATCCGGATCGATAACCCGAACCATTCGGCCCGCTGGTATCCGGGAGCGGGTTTGTACCGCAACATTTGGCTCATCAAAACACATCCCGTGCATGTGTCGCAGTGGGGTAGCTTTATCCGGGCCCACGATATTTCGGAATCCTCTGCCACCCTCGAACTTGACCTGACCCTTAAAAACGACCAGGCAGAAAATGCTTTTGCAGAAATACATACCGAAATTTACTTGCTCGAAAAAGACGGGAATCGACCTGAGAGCCCTGCAGCCCGTTTCCCCGAAAGGATTTTGGAAGTGCCGGCCCGTGGGAGCGCCTGCATCAAAGGATCGGTTATTCTTCAAAATCCCGCCTTGTGGGGCCCTCCACCCAGGCAGAGGCCAAACCTGTATGTTGCCGTAACTACCGTTTATCTCGATAAAAAGCCCGTCGACCGTTATGAAACCCGGCTGGGAATCCGCTCGGTGGAATTGAATCCCGATCAGGGGATTTTTGTTAACGGGGAACATGTTCCCATCAGAGGGGTAAACCAACACCACGATCTGGGGGCGCTGGGCGCTGCCTTTAATACCCGGGCCGCCGAACGACAGCTCGAAATCCTGCGCGAGATGGGCTGTAACGCCATCCGGATGGCGCATAATCCTCCTGCGCCCGGCCTGCTCGAACTCACCGACCGAATGGGATTCCTGGTGATTGATGAAATCTTTGACTCGTGGGAGCGGAAGAAAACACCCTTGGATTTTCATCTGATTTTTCCCGAATGGTCGGAACCCGATACCCGGGCGTTCATCCGTCGCGACCGGAATTGCCCCTCGGTTATCCTGTGGAGTTTTGGTAATGAAGTGGGCGAACAATACACCGCCGAAGCAGGCGCTGCCGTGGCCCGACGCATCCAAAAATTCGTGCGGGACGAAGATCCGACCCGGCCTACAACACTGGCGATGAACTTTGCCAAGCCCTGGATGGAATTGCCCAAAGTGCCCGACGTAATTGGCCTCAACTACCAGGGCGAAGGCATCCGGCAGGATCCCGAATTTGAGGGTACCGACCGGATCCGTACGCCTCCCTCGTACGATGCATTTCACGAACAATTTCCCGGTAAAGTTATTTACAGCAGCGAAACGGCTTCGGCTTTCAGCAGCCGGGGCGTCTACTTTTTCCCGGTTTCCGACGCGCTCAGCGCCCCTGTGCGCGACGGGAGAGGAGGCGATTCGAAAATCGGGCACGTGAGTTCTTACGAACTTCATGCCGTCGATTTTGGATCCACGGCCGATAAAGTTTTCCGTACCATCGAACAGCGTCCCTTTGTGGCCGGGGAATTTGTATGGAACGGCTGGGATTACCTGGGCGAGCCTACACCCTATTACTCGGCGCGAAGTTCCTATTCCGGCATCATCGATCTGGCCGGATTCCCTAAAGACCGGTATTTTCTTTACCAGTCACACTGGCGACCCGAATTCCCCATGGTCCACATTCTGCCGCACTGGAACTGGCCCGAGCGTGCAGGCGAAATTACACCCGTACACGTGTTTACCTCGGGCGACGAAGCCGAACTGTTCCTGAACGGCAATTCGCTGGGAAAGAAGAAAAAAGGAGCCTACGAGTACCGGTTGCGCTGGGATGATGTGGTGTACGAACCCGGAGAACTGACCGTGATCGCTTATAAGGAAGGAAAAAAGTGGGCCCAGGCCGTGATGAAAACCACCGGTGAAGCAGAAAAACTGCTCGTTGAGCCCGACCGTACCCGGATTTCGGCCGATGGGACCGACCTGTCGTTCATTACCGTTCGGGTAGCCGATCGTGAAGGAAATACCGTGCCCCGTTCCCATCATCCAATTCGCTTTTCGATCGATGGCCCGGGCGAAATCGTGGCAACCGATAACGGCGATCCCACAAGCCTGGTATCTTTTTCATCGACCGAACGGGAGGCGTTCAACGGGCTTTGTCTTGCCATAGTCCGCTCTCAGAAAGGAAGTCCCGGCACGATCCGGCTTAGCGCTCAATCCGATGGGCTTAAACCTGCCACTGCCATCCTAAAAAGCAAATAAAAGCCGATGCACGACAAAGGTTGGATCCGGTCCCGATACACTCGTTTTTGACCTGTTTTGCTGTTCATGGAGAAAAAAAATCCCGGGTTTATCAAATGAATTGATTAGAAAGATATATTTGAAAAGGAATTACGATCAAATCGATCGGTAATCCGGCATTTTGAACACGAAAAGCAGAACCACCCGATCCATGCCCGATTATCAAACTTTTGCCTTAGAAAAGGCCCATCTTGCCGAAATTTTGGCCCATGTCCGGGAAAAGTTGGAACGATACCCCCTGGATAAACGGGAAATTATTCAGGCCGAATTGTTTGCCGAAGAAGTACTGATCCGGTGGATGGAGAATCATTCAAACGGACAGGCGGTTACAATCGGTGTCAATAAACGCTTTTTTACGGTTACTCTTTCCCTTGCTTACAAGGGTTACATGCTCGATCCTTTCACAGACGAAGGGCCGGAAGAGGGAGAAAACGAATATACCTCAATCGGCCGGCAAATTCTGATCGGACTGTCGAAGGGGCAATATGCATATAAAAACGGGTGGAACAAAGTATCCTACACACTCAAAAACCAGGAACTAAGTTCCGTTGTTCCCATCCTGATTGCTCTTGGAGCAGCGCTGGTTACCGGGTTCTTTTTTCACCATTTTTTTCCAGCTACCGGGAGCCGGGTTAATGCGGGTGTACTTTTTCCGCTCAACCAGGCATTTTTCACATTGTTGAATGCCATTGCCATTCCCTTTCTTTTCATATCGTTGGTTGCCAGCATGATCAATGTGGAAAGCGTCTCCCAGATGAAAATTCTGTCCCGAACCCTGTTTCGATGGATCGTTATATTTGCGCTCCTGGCGGCTGTTATCGCGCTTGTCGCCGGGATTCTTTATTTCCCGGTAAAAGCCGGGGGGAGGGGAATGACAGGCTTTAACCATTTTCCTCCGTTGGGGAATCTTTTCCGGGAGCTTATCCCGTCGAATATTTTTTCTCCTTTTATCGAAAGTAACTCTTTTCAGGTCATATTTTTGGCTGTCATTACCGGGCTGACGATCCTTTTCCTGAAAAACCGGTTCTCAATTTTGTTGAAACTGGTAACTGAAATGCACCAGTTTTTTTCCCTTTTGCTCGATCTTTTATGCTCCCTGATGCCTATTGTTGTTTTTTCCAGTTTGTTTTCCATTCAGATGAGCGGTGAGGGAAGGGTTCTTGTCGATGCTTTGGGTTTGATTGGGATGCTGGTGTTGTGTATGCTGGTTTTTGTTTCGGTTGGACTACTCAGTGTTGCGCTCATCGAAAAGGAGTCCCCGTTGCGGTATCTGAAAAAAATGGGGCCGGTTTTGCTCATTGCTCTGTCGACAGCCAATTCGGGCGCTACTTTTATCCGTCATTCAAATGTGGCGGCGACGAAACAGGGAATACGCAACTATCTGATCCATTTTTCCATACCGGTTGGCGCACTTTTTAGTAAACCCTTTATGATGATTGTCGTATTTTTGGTCACCTTGTTCACCGGAGCGTATTATCATCTCGCCTTTGGATTGAGCGAGTTTTTGTATCTGTTGCTCATCAGTATTGTGATCACTATTGCTGTACCGCCCATGCCCGGGCTGGGAATTTTTCTTTTTACCATCACGTTGAATCGGTTTGGCATTCCGATCGAGGGTTTGGTCATGGCCGTTACCCTTTATACCCTTCTTGATTATTTACTCACGGCCGTGAATGTTTTTTCGGTAAACCTTAGCATGCTGCATACCGAATATCGTTTACGAAAAAAAGAGGGAAGACTGTAAGGCTGCTTACTGGGGTAGAGCGCCCCGGCCAAAGCTTCGGTAGGGATCGGGTTCAATGGCAACATCGGGCTCCTGCAGCGGTTCGGAATGTGGAATAAAGCAAAGGTATTTGATGGAGATCCCCCTTGCCAACCATTGTTTTTCGTAAAATGTTTGTATCTGGAGCCGCTCATCGCGCTCTGCCCGGGCATAAACATCCTCACAGGCGGAAATCAGTTCGAAGCTGTTTTTTTGGATCACTTCAAGGGTATATCGAAACTGGAACCGGCTGTCGGTCTTCAGGTGAATGAGGCCGCCCGGACGGAGAAAAGTGCGGTAGTATTCGATAAAACGGGTCGATGTTAGCCTCTTCCGGGTTTTCTTCATTTGCGGATCGGGAAAGGTAAGCCAGATTTCCGATATTTCTTTTTCGGCAAAAAACTGCCCGATCATTTCGATGTGGGTTCGTAAAAAGGCCACATTCTCTAAACCCTTTTCCAGGGCATATTTTGCCCCTTTCCAAATTCTGGCTCCTTTGATATCGATTCCGATGAAATTCATTTCGGGGAAAAGGGTGGCCAGCCCCGTGGTATATTCTCCTTTTCCGCAACCCAGTTCCAGAACGATCGGGCCATTGTTCCTGAAAAAATTCTGATTCCAGGATCCCTTGAGCGGATGGTCGTGGTGTTGAAGCTCCCGGAACGGGACCTGGACCACATTCCGGAACGAATCCATATCGGCAAATTTCGACAGTTTGTTTTTTCCCACGGGCGGAATCAATTTCGTTCTACACGTAACCCTATGTCCCGGATTCCTTTGAGCTGAATGTCGCGCATTCCCTGATGAATCAAAACGGAATATTCGCCTTTGTGCGGGAAGAAAACGTTTTTTCTGAAAACAAACTGATTGGAATAAAGAGTGTTTCCTTTGCCTGTCCAGCGGCCATCAGGTTCCGCAAGGGTATACTCAATGGTATCCCTGATGCTCGTTTGGTCGGGGGCGGTGATATCGACGAAAAACCAGACATTGCTGTAGGAATAATTTCCCAGGTTCCGGACGTTGATCAACAGGTTGGCAGAAGTAAGGGTATTGTCGATGGCGAAATCGAAACGAACGGGCGAATCCCTGTGCCATCCCCCGTCGGGGAGGGTCTGGTATGCTTCATAGAGGCGGTCAGAATCGCAGGAGACGAATCCAAAGACAAGAATCAGCACCCAAACGAAAGAGAATATTTTTTTCATCCGCACAAAACTTTTAACATACTGAATATCTTTTGGATCGGAAGGTCGTTCTTTTAACAAATTTTAACTTC
>DAIMEA010000063.1:0-12997 GCA_036725585.1 Prolixibacteraceae bacterium
CCTATCTTTTTGGGCGTTGGCTGGGGCGTCATAAATTGATTGAATCGGTATCCCCCAAGAAAACCTGGGAGGGTTTTGTCGGGGGACTCATTTTTTCCTCGCTTGTTTCGATCGTTGTTTTTCAGGCCATCGACTATTCCACACCCCTGATCAATGTAGCGCTGGCCGTGTTGACCGGAGTTTCGGGAACGCTTGGCGACCTGACCGAATCGCTCATAAAGAGGAACTGTGGTGAAAAGGACTCGGGAAAACTGATTCCCGGGCACGGCGGGCTGCTCGACCGCTTCGACAGTCTGCTGTTTTCATTGCCTGTTTTTTATGCATTTATCTCAATTTTTTCCTGATATGATGCGAATACACAAAGAAGGCAGGGTAAGCCTGCTGATTGTAGCCCTGGTGATAGTAGCCGTTAATTACCTGCTGATCCGTCTCACCCGCGAACCACTCGTTGTTTACCCCGTTTCGGCTCTTTCGGTACTTTTGTATCTTTTTGTGATGTACTTTTTTCGGGTTCCCAACCGGCCGGCCATTAACGATGAACGGGCTGTTGTGGCTCCCTGCGACGGTAAGATAGTAGTTATAGAGAAGTGCAGCGGAAACGAATATTTTGAAGGGGAGTGCCTTCAGATTTCCATTTTTATGTCGCCCCTTGATGTACATATGAACTGGTTCCCGGTGTCGGGAAAGGTGTTGGATGCCGAATATCAGAAGGGAAGCCACCTGGTTGCCTGGGCGCCCAAAGCATCGACCGACAACGAACGGGCAACGGTTGTTTTGGAAAATCCGCAGGGACGAAGAGTCGTTGTGCGGCAAATTGCCGGGGCGGTGGCCCGAAGAGTGGTTTGCTACGCCCAAAAAGACGCCTGGGCCCAACAAAACGATGCCCTGGGATTCATAAAATTTGGCTCACGAGTCGACCTCTTTCTTCCACCCGATGTTACTGTAAACGTGAAATTGAACCAAAAAGTGATCGGTTCGCAAACGCTCATAGCCCGCTTCCCTATATGAAAGAAATGCGAAAAAATGCTGTTGTCGGATGGATTCCCAACCTGTTCACCTCGGGAAACATGGTGTGCGGGATTATTGCAATTTACCTGGTTTTTCAGAGCCGCATCGAAGGAGCGGTCTGGCTGATGATCCTGGCTGCTTTTTTCGATTTTCTCGATGGATTCATTGCCCGCCTGTTAAAGGTGAGCAGTGAGTTCGGAAAACAGCTCGATTCCCTGTCCGATCTGATTTCGTTTGGCTTGTTGCCAGGCGCGCTCATGTTTTTCACCCTTCGCGCTTCCATCGCTATGCCGGGTCTGTCCGAAGGAAGCAAGGCCCTGCACACACTTATCCTGGCCTCGCCCGTTCTGATCCCCTTGTTTTCTGCCTTTCGCCTGGCAAAATTCAATATCGATCCGAGGCAGAAGGAAGAGTTTATCGGTTTGCCCACGCCGGCCAACGCGCTGTTTTTTGCCTCGCTGAGCCTGTCGGTACGGCTGAATGAATGGGATTTGTTTCGCGTGCTGAACCATCCTCTTTTGTTGTCCGGACTGGTTGTTGTTTTCTCCATCCTTCTGGTATCCAATATTCCCCTGTTCTCTCTCAAATTCGCCCGCTTCACCTTCCGGGGTAACGAAATTCGCTATGTGTTTCTGATCGGTTCGACCCTGCTGATCCTTTTTTTCTCCCTTTCGGGTCTGTTCCTGGTCATCCTGTTTTACCTCCTTCTTTCGTTGATCCGGATCTTGTTCCGGGGAAAATAGAACCCGATTCCGGATTTCCTTACCGGATATCCCCGTTTTTTTAAAAGAGGATCCGGTTTTTCTCTATCTTCGTTGTCTTTCAACTATAATAACCTGTCGATTAACCATGAACCGAAAAATGAACCTGATTGGTTGGCTCATTGTCAACTTTTTCTTTGTTTTTTCCGGGCATTTGTTCGCCCAAAACACCCTGTTTTCGAATGAGGGAACGGCACACTACCTGCCGGCATTTGAGGAGCCAGACTCCAACTGGTATGCCCCCGGCTACAACGATGCAGCCTGGCTTTCCGATACTGCCGTAATCGGTTGCGGTTATGGACCGGAGGGATATACTGTTATCGATTCCCGGGCAAAATCCCTGTATGTTCGTTTTTCTTTTTTTGTCGAAAATCCCGGATCGATCGAAGCGCTCAATTTCATGGCCGATTACGACGACGGGTATATAGCATGGCTGAACGGGCACGAAATTGCACGCGTCAATGTCGATCCCGACTCAGAATTCCCGACATGGGATGCGACGGCTACCCGGTCGCATGCATCGGAATTTATCATGGGCCTGACCAGTCCTGTTCTGGGCGTTTATCTCGATTCAACCCTCCTGAAAACCTGTCTCGCGGATGGCGAAAACACTATGGCCGTGCATGTTTTGAACGATACAGAGGGGAACGACCTGATGTTTATCCCGAACCTGATCGATATGACCGGTTTTTCGTTTAATGTCTGGAACATACTGGCCCGGCACAAGCGGCTCGAACGCATCGATTCGGTACGTCTGCCCCTGGTTTGTATCGAAACCGATGAATTCGGGATTGCTTACGATCAAAGTATCTGGACAACAGCCCGGATGGGAATATGCGACAACGGAGAAGGGAAATTTAATCATACGAGCGATGCATTCAACGGATACGACGGCTTCATCTCGATTCGTCAACGGGGACAGTCATCCAGGGATTTTGCGAAAAAGTCGTACCGTTTCGAACTGATCGATTCGCTGGGAAGCGACACCGCTGTAGCCCTCCTGGGCATGCCCGCCGAAAGCGACTGGATCCTTTTTGGCCCCTATACCGACAAAAGCCAGATCCGGAACAAAATGATTTACGACCTGGTGGCCGGGATGGGACAATATGCACCCCGGTCGCGCTTTGTCGAACTGGTTATGAACGGACAGGCAGAAGGCCTTTACATGATTACCGAACAAATAAAACGCGACAAAAACCGGGTGGATATTGCCCGTTTGGATGAATCCGACATTGCCGGATATAATGTAACCGGCGGTTATATCTTTAAATTTGATAAAACCGATCCGAATTCCAAATGGCGGACCAACCGGAGAGAAATCGTTTATCCCGATGATCTGCCCCTGGAACAAAAAAATTACCTGAAACGCTTGTTCACCGAATACGATTCCATCGTGAACACCAACGATTTCTTAGATCCTGTTAAAGGATTCCGAAAATACATCAGCGATACCTCTTTGGTTGATTATTTGATCGCCAACGAATTTACAAAAAACGCCGATGCATACATTTACAGCACTTACATGTACAAGGACCGGGACGACCGCGATGGACGCATAAAATTTGGTCCGGTTTGGGACCACGACCTCTCTTTTGGAAATACCTACTTCCAATTTGGAAACGAAACAGAGGGCTGGCAATTCCACATTAACCACGCCAGCATGAAACTACGGCGTCTGCTCGAAGATCCGAAACTGGTGGAGCTGCTTCAGGAACGCTGGTGGATGTTCCGGCAGAACGAATTGAGCAACGAACGCATTTTTGGATACATGGACACTTTGCTGGATCAGGTCCGGGAGGCGCAGGAACGAAACTACCGGATCTGGCCCATTATCGACCAGGAACTGTTTGGCCCAGGGTATTATGTCGACAGTTATGAAAATGAGATTGCCTATATGCGGAACTGGATTGCCGAGCGCCTGGCCTGGATCGATGCCAACATCAACGGCATTTATTACGAACTGAACTATCTTGACAGGGATATAGTAGCAAACACAGGCGGAGATGAACTGCTCCATGTGTTTCCAAATCCGTTTACGGATCATTTAACCATTCGTTTATGTCTTGAAAAAGAGTGTGATGTTCGAGTCGATTTCTATAATTTTAATGGCCAGCTCCACTATTCAGACGTAAGGAAAAAGCTGAATGGAAATGTTGCTTTCGACTTTTGTTCAAGCGATATAGCTTCTCTAAAACCCGGCTTCTGCCTGGTGCAAATCTATTGCGATAACCGACTGATTAAGAGTGTAAAACTCGCTAAGATGGAATAACATGTTTTTGGCTTCATTCACCCCTGTTTTTTATTGCCGCATTTATTAATTTTGTACAGCATGTTTTAATATTGCAAATTATAAAAATTTAAGTCATGGATTTACAATATATTTCTGATCAGAATGGGAAAACCATAAGTGTTGTAATACCTATTCGTGAATGGGAAACAATCAGAAAGAAAATTAAAGAAGTTGAGAAAGATTTCGATTATAAGGAACCTTCCCGGGAAAAAATGAGAGAAAATATTCGCCAGGGCTTGAGGGAGTTGAAGCAAATTGAAAAAGGGAAACTAAAAGCAAGGGCTGCAAAAGAATTTTTAGATGAGTTATAAAGTAGAGACAACCCCCAATTTTGAAAGGGAAGCACGAAGGTTAACAAAAAAATACAAGTCCCTGAAAGATGAAATCAGGGCTCTTATTGAGTGCCTTGAGGAAAATCCGAGACAAGGCATGTGTCTGGGTGAAAACATTTATAAAATAAGGTTAGCTGTTAAAAGCAAAGGCAAAGGGAAAAGGGGAGGAGTAAGAATCATGACACAAGTAAAAATTTTGAATGAGGTGGTTTATATGTTTTCAATTTACAGTAAGGGAGAAAAAGATGATATTTCGGATCTGGAAATTCAGGATTTGATTCAAGAAATTTCTTAACTTGAACTACCTCACACTTATTGTCCGGGAAAAAATGGATTAAAAATACACTAACCCATGCGAAAACAAATAAGCATACTTTCAATCCTGTCTCTTTTATTGCTGGTTTCCTGCGATGTGCTTCTGCAAATAGCCGACCGGGCTTTAACTCAGGAAAAGCCCTTAAGCGCCGACGAGGTGGCCCTGGGTTTAAAAGAAGCGCTCCGGGTGGGCGTCGACACAGCAGTTGTCCGTTTGAGCAAAACAAATGGCTATTACCTCGATCCGCTCATCAAAATCAACCTTCCCCCCGAAACAAAGGAAGTGGTCGAATATGCAATGAAGGTGCCGGGGCTGAAAGACCTGGTGAACGATGTAATCCTTCAAATTAACCGTTCGGCCGAAGATGCAGCCCGGCAGGCCGCACCGGTATTTGGCGATGCCATCACATCGATGACCATTGCCGATGCCTGGGGAATTTTAAACGGCGCCGATACATCGGCTACCCACTACCTGAGGGAAAAAACCTACGACCGCTTGTTCGGCCTATACCAGCCGGTGATGCAAAAATCGCTGAACAAAGCCATTGTAGGCGGGGTTTCGGCGCAAAAAACCTGGACAGAGATTACGTCAAAATGGAATGCTTTTGCCAACTCAATACCCGGGAAAATCCTTCAGGTTAAACCCGTAACTGTTTCGCTCGATGCCTGGGTAACCCATCAGGCCCTGCAGGGATTGTTTGTTAAAGTGGGCGACAGGGAAAAAGCCATCCGCACCCAGACCGATGCCCGTGTGACGGATTTGTTGCGAAGAGTATTCGGGAAAACCTAGGGGCTTACCTTATTGGTTTTTTATTCTCAGTTTCAGTATATTTTTCCCATCCACCCGGGCATAATCGACCCGTTCGCATCTCGACCGGATGAGCATCAGGCCGATGTCGTCGTCGAGCGCTCCTTCTTCGAGCGGGTTGAACGCTTCACTCCTGTTTTCACAGGTCAGTTCCAGGATATCTTCTTTCTCCGAATAGGAGAGGTTGATAAGGATGTCGGAGTAATCCTTCTGCAAAATCAGGATTTCCTCGGCCAGGTGCTGGGTTATTTCGCTCATTTTTGTCGAAAGCATGTGTTTCTCGCAGAAATGGCCGATCTCGGCCTGCAGGGCATACAGGTCGAAATTTTTGCTGCTAATGGCAAATCGCATGCTCCGGATCCGGTGAATAAAGGCCCGGGTTTTTTCCTTTTGCGGGTATTCAAAGATCTCTTCCGGTGTTCCTTCTTCGTAAATAATGCCTTCGTCCATGTAAAATACCCGGGATGAAATGGAGCGGGCAAATTCCATTTCGTGGGTCACAATCAGCATGGTAATTCCTTCTTTCGACAGGCGGCGGATGACCGCCAGGACCTCGCTTACCATGGTAGGGTCGAGCGCGGAGGTTGGCTCGTCGAACAGGAGGATTTCCGGCTCCATGGCCATGCAGCGGGCAATCGCAATACGCTGTTTTTGTCCCCCCGAAAGCTCATCGGGGAAGGCGTTGATTTTTTCGGCGAGGCCAACGATTTTCAGAAGTTCCACGGCTTTGGCATTGGCTTCCTTTTGGCTTTTCCCCAGAAGCTTAACCGGGCCGATGGTCAGGTTTTCGAGTACCGAGAGGTGCGCATAAAGATTGAACGACTGAAACACCATGCCCATTTTCCGGCGGATTTTCGGAACATTGGCCTTTTTGTCCCATATCGGTTTACCGTCGATCAGGATACTTCCCCCCGTGGGCATGTCGAGCAGATTGAGGCAGCGCAGGAAGGTGCTTTTACCGGTTCCCGATGGGCCGATAATGGAAATGACTTCCCCCCGGGCAATATCGGCGTTGACGTCCCTGAGAACGACCAGGTCGCCAAAGTGTTTCGATAAGTTCCGTACCTGGATCATAAGGCAACCTCCTCTGCTTTTTTTAGTTTTCTTCTTTTTGGATCAACCGAGACTTCGATCGAATTCAATGCCAGGGTCAGCAACCAGGCCAGGATGATGTAAATGACCGCCGCCATAATGAGCGGGAAAAAGGCATCGAAGGTGCGGCTGCGGATGATGTCGCTGGCTTTGGTCAGGTCCTGAACGGCAATATATCCAACAATGGATGTCATCTTCAACAGGGATATAAATTCACCTTTGTATACCGGGAGCACCCGGCGAAGCGCCTGGGGCATGATAATGTGCATAAAAGTCTGGAAGGTGGAAAAGCCTCCGGCTATCCCTGCTTCCCGCTGCCCTTTGTCGATGCTTTCGATCGATGTACGGAACATTTCGGAAACGTAGGCGCCAAAATTGATCCCAAAGGCGATCACCGCCACGAGTACCGGACTGATGTTTACGGAGGCAAAAATCACGTAAAAGATGATCATCAGCAATACCAGCACCGGGGTTCCCCGGATCAGGTTGATCAGCAGGCGGGCCGTATAGGAAAGCAGATGATTTTTGGCCATCCGCATCCAACAAACCAAAGCGCCAATCAAGGTGCCCATAAGGGCCGAAAGGATGGAGATGATGACGGTGATGTAGAGGCCGTTTAAAATAAGCAGGTAGCGTTTCTCCCGTAGGATGTTGTTGTAAAAACTTTGCGAAACCGCCTGGATAAACGTTTTTTTCTGAACGCTTTGTTCTTCCTTCATTGCACCGGACAGGTTCTTTTTCGCAACCACAACGGCCGTTTGGTAGTGGGTGTAGGGGTCGGAAAAATCGATTTCCATTTTTCGCTCTTCGTTGATGGCGATTCCGTCGGAGATCATGTCCACTTTCCCGGAATTGAGCGCCGCGATGAGCGAGGGGAAATTGATCTCGATGATTTCCAGTTTGTAGTTCCCCCAATCGGCAAAACGTTGAATCATTTCCACATCGAAACCGACAAACTCATTGTTCATCCAGGCAACGTAGGGCAGGTCCTCGACCGATACGGCAACCGTCAGTTTCTCCCCGGTGCCTTTGTGTCCAAAACGGGGCATCACGGCTTCTTCGGCATCGTTGATGAACCAGCGTTGCACCATTTCGTCGTAAAGTCCATTGCTTCTGATTTCCTTCAAAAAGCGGTTAAATTCGGCTCGCAGTTTGGGCGAATCCTTCCGGAATCCCACGCCAAGGGGCATGGTAAAGACGCTGTCGTCGAGGATGGCCAGGTCGGGATTGCTTTTCAATACCAATCCGGCCGTGATGGTCCCGAGCATGGTGGCGTCAATCTTTCCGGTTTTCAGCGAAAGGATCATGTCGGCGGTAAAATCGTAAATGAAAATTTCGGCTTTCGGGAAATTTTCTTTTAGGTATTCGTAATGGATGGTACCTGCAAAAATCCCCACTTTTTTATCGGCAATATCGTTCAGGATGGCCATTTTTTTCCTGGGCAGAAGGCTGACATTTTCCCGTAAGGCAATAACAGTAGCCCCTGAATTGTAATAGGGATCGGAAAAGTCGATTTGCTTTTTCCGTTCCTCGGTGATCATGATGCAGCAAACAATGGCATCGATTTTTCCCGACGAAATGGATGCGATCATGCTGCTGAAAGGGAGATCGACCGGTACAAATTTTTTGCCCGACCAGGCTGCGAAGCGTTTGGAAAGTTCGATATCAAAACCGGTGAGTTCCCCGTTCACGATGCCGGTAAAGGGCATACCCGAATCGCTCATGACGCCAACCCTCAGTTCCCCGTTTTCGTCGGAACCTTCTATTACGGGCATATCCGACCATTCCTGGTCGATCCAGCGCCGGACCATATCGTCGTAAATACCGTCCGAGCGGATTTCGGCCAGAAAGTGGTTGAACTGTTCCCTCAGGGTATCGTCGTTTTGGTTGAAACCGGCGGCAATGTCGGTGTAGTAAATATTTTCGGCAAAGCGAACCACTTTGTCGTTGGTTTTGATGATTTCATCCACCGCAATGTCGTCGATGAACATGACATCGATTTTGCCGCCATTCAGGGCCGCGAGTTGGTCGCTGGCGTTCTGGTACTGGAAAATGGATGCCTCGGGGTAATGTTCGGTCACGTAGCTGTCGTAAATCGATCCCAGCAGTACCCCGATGCGTTTATCCCGGATATCGTCGATGGTTTTTAATTTCTCATCCTGCTTTGGCGGGCTGAGATGGGCGTTGCTCCGGACAACCGCGGCCAACCCGCCGTAAAAATATGCATCGGAAAAGAGAACGGATTTGGCGCGTTCTTCGGTGATCGACAAACTCGCGCCCACCATGTCTCCCTTTCCCGAAACAAGGGCCGGGAGCATGGCGCCGAACTCGAGATCGATGATTTCGAGTTTCTTTCCCAGTTTCCGGGCTACGTAATAGGCCAGTTCGATATCGAATCCGACGATGTTCATGCTCGAATCGTGAAACGACATGGGTTCGGCAACGGCCGAAGTGATCAGGCGGAGAATACCGTTTTCACCGCTTTCATCGATCGGGGGCATGGGGGCCGGGCTTCCTTTTGCAGGCAACCACCGGCGCACCATATCGTCGTAGGTTCCGTTTCTTTTCAATTCGACCACCACACTGTCGATGGTGTTTTTCAATTCGATATTTTCTTTTTGAACGGCAAAGCCATACTGGTCATCCACGATGTATTCGTCGATTACGGTGAGGCCGCCTAATTTAGCCGCGATGTTTTGAATGACCGTGATATCGTAGGCAGCGGCATCGGCTTTCCCGTCGCGTACAGAAAGTACGCAGTCGATCGTTGTGTTGAAATATTTGAGGCGGGCTTCGGGAAAGCGCTTCAGAACAAGCTGATCGGCGGCCGATCCCGTGGGAACGGCAAAGGTTTTGCCGCCTTCCAGCATTTCAAGGCCGGTATAGCCCGTTTCCTTTTCGGAGCATCCCGGCAGGAAGGCGATCAGGAGCAGGGCAGCGAACAGAAGGATATGTTTCATCGCAGGTTTTGTTACGCTATGAAGATAAGGAGAAAATCAAAAAAGTTTCTTCAATTTAGGATCGGGTCGCAAATTTTTTTACGTACAACGATGATGGCTCTTACCGGATGCGCCATTTATAGAATTTTCCTGCCAGGATTGTTCTATTATTATCAGGATATTCAAATCTTGCGCAATCCTGTGGCGATTGCAAATCTCCACCAGCGGTGTGGGGTCTGCCATTGACAGATTTCGTTCTAGTGTCATTTCGACGACGAAGGAGGAGAAATCTACTCGCATTGCAAGGATTCCTTATCGCTTCTCTTCCTGTTGATTATTTGTGCAGTTCAGCACGTGATTATCCAGAAGAGAAAGGGTTGGTGAATATTGAGTTTGTTTCGTATGTTTGGATTACAAATCCAATGTCTGAAAGGCGCGGATCGCAGATCCGCACCAGCGCTTGCGAATATTTCTGTAAATTCGAAGGAGCAGGGGTAGCGAAAAGAATGCCATTTTTTTTAATTCCACATTTATTTAATTTTGTATTGTTTATTAAAGTTTTTAAAAAAAGAAAAAAACTACAATTATGAACTTACAATATATTACAGACACAAAAGGGCAAAAAAGTGCCGTGCAGCTTCCCTTGAAGGATTGGAAGCAAATACTAAAAGACCTCGGGGAACTTGAAAGATTAAGGAACAAAAAAATGTTCTTAACCGAGCTGGCCGAAGCTGTTGAAGAAATGAAGCAAATTAAGGAAGGTAAAGTACAAGCCCGTAATGCCGAAGATTTTCTCAATGAGCTTTAATGTTAAAACCATATCCGTTTTTGAAAGCCAGGCTAAATGCCTGATGAAAAAGTTCCCATCGCTCAAAAAGGAAATACAAACACTTATCTCAGAACTTAAAGAAGAACCTACCAAAGGAACTTCTATCGGACATAATTGCTATAAAATTCGCCTTGCCATTGCAAGCAAAGGCAAAGGTAAATCGGGCGGGGCCAGGATTATTACCCATCTTGTTTTTAAAGATGATACTGTTTACCTTCTCTCCATTTACGATAAATCGAAAATGGAAAACCTTACAGATAAAGAAATTATGGAACTTATTAAGTTAATTCCATAAAAAAGTCGGGCGAAGTTGTCATGCCTTTATCATTTTCTGTTTCTTATAAAGATGTGGTACGAATTGCACCATTTTCACTTCAATGAATTCTATTGGGATGAATCAATGGGTGCAAAATTGGGGACAATAAAAACTTCTAAAGAGTCAATAAAAAACACTTTTGCAGACATTGTAGACATTGTAGACATTGTATCGTTATTCTGCCAATCAACTTTTTGTGCTATTGGTTCATAAAAATCAACAATTGAATAATTATAATCCTTCTCCATAAGGAAAAAATATCCTTTTTTCAGAAAGAATAATAGTCTATTGGGGTTAACGATAAAAAAAACTAAATCTTCCAATTCATTTTGCTTGCAACTTAGTTCATAATTTAATGAATTTACTGAATTTACGGTGTATTTGTCAGGGATTAAGTCTGCAAACAAGCTTTTCCCATTTCTGTCACCAACATAGACATAGTACCATTGATAGTTTGCAGATATATCAGGCGGTTCTTTTCTATCCTTAAATAAAAGTCCCATACCATTTAAATCCCGTAAAAAAAATTTATAAACATAAGCTGAGACTTTTGCAGTATCTCCCCAATCCAAAACTTTGTACCAAGTAAATTTTACTCTTTCTTTCATTTCGGTAACAATTGGACCTTCTATTCCTTTGTAGTCTTCCACATACGTGTCGGTAAATAAAAAAAATGGTTCATTCATTAGTTTATCCTTTGCAATCAGCTCCATGGTTTTCAATGACCTGATTGGACGAAATACAAGTACAAATATTACAACAAATGATATTAATATAATAATCCATATTATTAAATTCTTTTTCATCATTATCAGGGTTTAATAGTTACATTACCATGCAAATATATTGGGTATGGGGTTCCCCCGATATAAATAAATGAACCTCCAAAAGGTATGAGCCCATTAATCAAACCGCCGACAATCGTATTTTCATTTCGAAATAACCAAGCCTTTGGACTTGTCCATTTTACATCAAAATTGTAGTAATCTCCCAGTCCATTTATTTCCCTCAAGTATGCAGCTTTAAACATATTGTTATTTACTCTTTGCAAAGTCAATGTACCATAAACTAATGCATCGTTTGCATTAGTCATATGTTTAAAAGGATTGTCAAGTTCCACTTTAATCAGTCCATCGTTTATATCGCGCATCGAAACTCTGCTAAAATCAATAGTATTTAAATCCACATTCATAGGAGTTCCACCAGCATATTGATACCATAATCGTGCTTTTTCAAAGGTCACCTTATCTGAACCTGAATTCGCCTTTGCAACAAAGTTGCTTGACACGGCTCCTACATTATCGGTATACGCCGGGTAATAAAACGTATTGTAACCGGGATTAACCGCATTGCCCATGCCCATGCCATAATCGGGGTTGTAGGCCAATACAGGCGAGTAATCGGGGCTGTACAGGCCGGCATAGTAGTTTACATTGGAGAAATCGGTATTGGTATTTACTCCTACCACTAACCCGGTTTGGTCTTTACCAAACCATGTAGCAGGGTTCCATGCCCACTTGCCGGTGGTTTTATCACGGTTGTCGTGTGCGCCTTTGAGATAGAAAAACGCCCCGGCAATGAGGAATTCAACAAACTCACCGCTCGGGTCGGTATACCTCAACGGGTTGTTCAAACAATACGCGTACCGGTTATAGCTTTGGGTGTAGCCGGGAGCCTGCACATAGTTATCAGGGCTTAAAAAGCGCCCAACCAATGGATCATAAAGCCTGCCGTTCATATTTATGAGGCCAAACTCGGTAAGGTGTTCGTGGCCGGTAAAACCGCGGTTGGCTAAAAGTTCAGGCTCTTCGCTTGTGTTGTAACCCCAGTCCGCACCATTGCTGCGGCGGCCAAAAGCATCAAAATGGTAATAAACAGGATCATCAGGATTAGGGATGCAATCGATATGCACAGGGTGCGGATCACTAACAGGGGCATACAACCGGGATTCAACGCCTGTTATTGAGCCAAGGTGGTCGCGGAAGATTTGGGATTGGATATACATAAAAGTTTAATTTCACAATAAATGTAAACATAATTTCCAAACAAGCCACTCATGGCTGCCGCCATAAACCTTCAAGGTTTCGGAAACCTTGAAGGTATTGCTGCAACAACAAAACCCGGAACTAACCGGGCTCTGTTTTATTTCATGTTTTAACAAGTACGCTTGTTATCCGGATTATAAATCCTGAACTTATAAGGCGGAGATTGCAAATCTCTACCAGCGGTTGAGAACATTCCGATCAGCAAGTTATTTAGTTACTATCATTAAAGTAACTTGAAAAATCATTATAAAATAAAAATTCA
>DAIMEA010000064.1:0-12922 GCA_036725585.1 Prolixibacteraceae bacterium
TATAGAGTGTTTGGTAGGCCGAAAGCTTATCGGGGGTCATATCGCCGCCCCAATACCGTTTCCGGCTCAGGCGTACAAACCAGTTGCTGAGGTTTTCGGTCACGAATTCGGAAATAGCCCGGCCGGCGCGTGTGGGCTCGTAGTTCTCATAGCTTTCCGTCACTTCCTTTATCAGGCTGTTCAGGAGCGAAAGGATCCACCGGTCGAGTTCGGGCCGTTGTTCGGCAGGCACCTCGTCTTCGGCATACACAAAGCCGTCGATGTTGGCGTAAAGCGCAAAAAAGCTGTATGTATTGTATAGCGTTCCGAAGAATTTGCGGCGTACTTCATCCACGCCCCCAATGTCGAATTTCAGGTTGTCCCAGGGTTGGGAATTGGTGATCATGTACCAGCGGAGCGGGTCGGAGCCGTATTTTTCAATCGTGTCGAAGGGATCGACCGCATTGCCCAGGCGTTTGCTCATTTTGTTTCCTTTGGCATCGAGCACCAACCCGTTCGAGATAATGTTTTTGAACGCGACATTGTCCATGATCATGGTGGCCAGGGCATGGAGGGTAAAGAACCATCCACGGGTTTGGTCTACCCCTTCGGCAATGAAATCGGAAGGGAAAACGAAAGCCTCCCCGCTGCCACCTCCCAGGGAGGGGGAGCAGAAGGGATAATGCGCCTGGGCAAAAGGCATGGCGCCCGAGTCGAACCAGACGTCGATCAGGTCGGGCTCCCGGAACATCTTTTTCCCCGAGGGAGAAACCAATACGATTTCGTCGACATAGGGTCGGTGAAAATCGATCTTTTCGTAATTTTCTTTCGTGAAATTGCCCACCTCAAATCCTTTGTACGGGTTTTGGTCCATAAAGCCTGCCCGGATCGATTTTTCAATTTCGGTCATCAGTTCTTCGGCTGAACCGATGCAGCATTCTTCGCTGCCATCTTCGGTTCGCCAGATGGGCAGGGGAGTACCCCAATACCGCGAACGGGAGAGGTTCCAGTCGACCAGGTTTTCGAGCCAGTTTCCGAAACGGCCGGTCCCGGTGCTTTCGGGTTTCCAGTTGATTGTTTTGTTCAGCTCAATCATCCGGTCTTTAACCGCTGTGGTTCGGATGAACCATGAGTCGAGCGGGTAATACAGCACGGGTTTGTCGGTTCGCCAGCAATGGGGGTAATTATGTTCGTGCTTTTCGATTTTGAAGGCCTTGTTTTCTTTTTTCAGCATCACCGAAAGATCGATATCCAGGGTAGGATCACTATCCGTCAGGGTATCGTCGTAGGCATTTTTTACATAGCGCCCGGCAAAGTCGCGGTAGATGCGTTCGTTCACGTAGGCTTTGGCCCAGTTCTCGTCGAGGTCTTCGATGTGGTAAAACTTGCCGGTACGATCGACCATGGCCTGCCGTTTCCCTTCCTTATCGACCATGATAAGGGGAACGATGCCGGCCTGCTTTGCTACCCGGTCGTCGTCGGATCCGAAGGTAGGTGCAATATGAACAATTCCGGTTCCATCCTCGGTGGTTACGTAATCGCCCGGAATGACCCGGAATGCATCGCCCTCAGGTTTCACGAAGGGAATGAGTTGTTCGTAGTTGACCCCGATCAGTTCTTCGCCCCTGTATTCGGCCATAACCCGGAATGGAATGGCTTTATCACCGGCTTTGTACTGGTCAATAGGCAGTTCGGCATGTTGCAGGTTCAGGTATTGCGACAGGAGGTCTTTTGCAAGAATAACCGTAACGGGTTGTCCGGTGTATTGGTTGAAGGTTCGTACTTTTACATAAACGATTTTTGATCCAACGGCAAGTGCCGTGTTCGAGGGCAGGGTCCAGGGTGTGGTGGTCCAGGCCAGAAAGAACAGATCCGTATCGATGTCTTGAAACAGGAATTCGGATTTTTTGTCGCGGATTACTTTAAATTGGGCGGTAGCGGTTGTGTCTTTCACGTCGCGGTAACAGCCGGGTTGATTCAATTCGTGCGAACTTAGACCTGTACCGGCAGCCGGCGAATACGGCTGAATTGTGTAGCCTTTATAAAGCAAATTCTTGTTGTAGAGTTGTTTCAGCAACCACCACAAGGTTTCGATGTATCGGCTGTCGAAGGTAATGTAGGGGTTGTCCATGTTGACCCAGTAACCCATTTGGCGGGTAAGTTCTTCCCACTCCCGGGTGTATTTCATCACGTCCTTCCGGCAGGCGGCATTGTATTCGGCCACCGAAATGCTTTTGCCAATGTCTTCTTTGGTGATGCCCAACATTTTTTCAACGCCCAGTTCAACGGGCAGACCATGGGTGTCCCAGCCGGCTTTTCGTTTCACGAGGAAACCCTGCATGGTTTTGTAGCGGCAGAAAATATCCTTAATTGCGCGGGCCATAACGTGATGGATACCCGGCATCCCGTTTGCCGAGGGGGGGCCTTCGTAAAAAACAAACAAAGGTTTTCCCGCCCGCGTGCTGATGCTTTTGTGAAAGGTGTCGTCGTTCTCCCAGCGCTTTCTTATTTCTTTGTTAATCTGCGATAAATCGAACTGTTTGTATTCGGCAAATTTCTTAGTCATAACGTGCAAATAGCCTGATTTTTAAAAAGTGTACAAATATAGAAATTTTTAGAAGTGAATTGCTTTTTTGGGTCAATGAATAGTGGGGCAGAGGGCATCCAACTGATTTTTTCCCCGGGATAGCGTCTGTTGTATGGTTTTCGCGAAAAAGGTGCTGAAGAGATTTCAAGCATTGATTCTTTCGGAAAAATGTTTAAAATAAGTTGTTGAAAAACTGTTCATTACATTTGTGATGAATCCTTGGCTTTCCCGCATATTTACCGTAATTTCAAGCAGGCTTTTTAACGAAAAGAGGATGTCGTCCACGTTTAGTCAGTTGTATGTGCACATAGCTTTTGCTGTTCGAGGGATGAAGCCCTTGATATCCAAGGGGAATGAACAGGGCGTTTATTTGTTTATGGTTCGGGTGGCAGAAGAAATGGGGCACAGTGTCCTGATCATTAATGGTACCTCCAATCACGTCCATTTGCTGGTTTTGTTGCATCCGGCATCGGCTGTTGCCGATCTGGTCAGGGAAATCAAGCGTCAGTCGTCGTTTTTCATTAACCACAAGCTCCCCTCAAAACATTATTTCAACTGGGATGAAGGCTATAGTGCCTTTTCCCATAGCCGGAGCCATGTCAATTCGGTTTACAAATTCATTGAAAAGCAGAAAGAGTATCATCAAAATGTGAACTTCCGTGAGGAGTACCTTGAAATGGAACATTTACGGGAGGACGACGTTGAAGACGACAGCCTGTTTAAGTTAAAATACCCCTGATGTTGCGATTAGTCGAAGCCCGGGGAGACCCGGGTTTTGCATCCCAACCTGTTCCTTCGGGTAAAAATCGCTGTTGTTCGGTTTTCATCTCTATATAACTCTTAACATACAGAATATCTTTTAAATCGAAAGGTTGCTCTTATTGCAAGATTTAACTTTGTTGATCTTCGATTCGTCCGGATGGAACTCACATTAAGTTTGGACATGCGTGTTTGTGTTTTTCTGCAAGCATGTTCGTTTCATTTTTTATCTTTGGCTTTTAAAAATAGCATGCCATGAAGTCGATTTCTTTGGATGAGATCAACCGTTTTTGTGAAAATTCGATGGTGGGGCATTTAGGAAT
Source organism: Prolixibacteraceae bacterium (assembly GCA_036725585.1). GTDB lineage: Bacteria > Bacteroidota > Bacteroidia > Bacteroidales > Prolixibacteraceae > DAIMEA01. Next base: position 3,649 of record DAIMEA010000064.1, read on the forward strand.
CCGCTTTACCGGGTTCACGTCGGACACCCTGCAGGCCACTATGCCTGTGCACACGCCTACGCATCAGCCTATGGGCTATTTGCACGGGGGCGCATCGCTGGCGCTTGCCGAAACCGTTGCCAGTGCCGGATCGTTGCTTCGCATCGATTCGGATGTTTACGATGTTTTCGGTATGCAGGTATCGGGGAACCATCTGGCTCCCATACGGGAGGGTACGGTTGTAGCAACTGCTTCGCTCCTCCATCAGGGGAAAAGAACCCATGTTTGGGATGTAGAAATCAGGGACGAGGGAGGCAAATTAATTTCTGCTGCCCGGGTTACGATGGCTATCGTTGAAAAGAAAAAATGAATTTTGTACAGGCGCTTCAATATTGTATCGACAAAAACTTTTGTTTTGCAGCCTACCGTCTTCCCTATGCCGATGCGGTACGCCTCGTTGTGCAGCGGAATCCGGTACCTTTGCAGGTAAAAATTTGCCGGGATCTTTTCGAAATGCAGGGTTTTCTTATTTCTCCCTTCATCGAAAACGATCAAAATACCCATTATCTAATCCGGCCCGACTTAAATTATATCAGCAACGATTATATCGATTTGGATGCTCTGATGGAACTGGATCCTGTTCCGGATCATGATATACTTCTTCACTGCCCGCTTGTTTCGAAAAAGGAATTCCTGTCCCAGGTGGAGGAAACGAAAAGGGCCATTGGGCAAAAGATATTTAAGAAAGCAGTGCTAGCCCGGGTAAAAAATGTTAAAGGCGATTACCGGGGAAAGCTGACCGAACTGTTTCAGCTTTTGCGTATGTCCTATCCCAATGCTTTTGTTTACCTTTTCAATGCCTGTGGAAATCTTTGGATGGGGGCCACTCCCGAACCGCTGCTCTGTTCCCGGAAAAATGAGCTTGAATCGGTTTCATTGGCGGGCACCCGAAGCATGAACGACGAAAACCTGAACCTGCATAACTGGAGTTTCAAAGAGCGCATGGAACAGGAGTTGGTGACCCGGTTTATTGAAGAATCGCTCGAAAAACTTCGTATTCCATATCTTTCCAAAACCGGTCCGTATACGAAGAAGGCAGGCAACCTGATCCATCTTCGAACCGATTTTCTCTTTGATTTCCATGAAGTAGATGGAAAAATCGACAAACTGGTCAAAAAGTTGCATCCCACATCAGCGGTTTGTGGGTTGCCCAAAAAGGCTTCAATGGAATTCATTCTTCAAACCGAAAAGCACAATCGATCGTATTATTCTGGTTTTTTGGGGCCCCTGAATCTCGATGAACGGCTCTTGTTATTTGTCAACCTCCGTTGCATGCAAATTTTGCCCAAGCAGCTTCTGTTGCATGTTGGGGCTGGAATTACAGCCGATTCCATAGCAGAGGAAGAGTGGAACGAAACCGAATTAAAAGCCGAAACCCTGCTTTCAGTGATTGATAAAGTTTGAGGGGCTTCAATTGATTATAAAGCCCCATAAACCGACAGCAATAGGAAAATGGATAGAGTACAGCCTCATATATCAATCCTTTGCCAGATAATCAAGAGCTTCTTCTTTCGTGTCGAAGGCTTGAATTTTATTTTTCACGGTCAGGTTATACGCACTCAGTAATATTTTTTTGATTCCCGTAATACCGCAACAGGCATTTTTTAGAGTTCGTGCATCAAAAACTTCTTTCGCGTATTTTTTGGCCAATTCCATGTATTCATTGTTGGAAGGGGCGTTGGTGAAATTGTTCAGGGTATAAAAATTCCCTTCGTGCGTGAGATAATAATCCTTTACTTTTTCAAGTATGGACAAAGTTTCTTCTATTGTTTTGCACGATGAATAATCGGTATACAGTATTTTTCTGCCCTTGTGATGGATAACGGAAATACTCATATTGGAATCATTTATTGGTTCGTAACCGAGAGGGTTGTTTTAGCGAATCAGGACGCGAGAAAGTCCAGCGCCTCTTCTTTGGTTTTAAAGGCCATAATCTTTTGTTTCACAACCAGATTGTACGCACTGAGAAGGATCATTTTTATGGGGGTGAGTCCGAAACATGCCTCCTTAATGTTCCGCATGTCAAAACATTCTTTGGCATATTTTTTTGCCTGATCCATGAATTCATTATTTACCGGAGCATTCGTGAAGTTGTTCAAAGCCAGAAAGTTTTCGTTGGTTGAACGGTACACGTCGCGGGTTTTTTCCAGTACCTCAAGGGTATCCTGTTGGGTTTTGCACTCTGAAAAGTCGGAGTAGAGAATTTTTTTCCCTTTGTGGTAGATAAATGAGACACTCATGTTGTTTCGTTTTTTAAGTGAGTTTTTGAGAAAAAGCAGGATCAATATAGCAAATCGATCAATTTTATCAAATAAGGAGGTAAAAATTTTTATTTTGTAATATACTACTTCGTTCTGCTGTTGATTTGAAACAGGATTTTCTTTCCGGGCAATGGGAAACTTTCAATTTTATATTCTATTTTTACGGCCTCAATTTCAAATTTATAGAAGCACAATATGGCAGAAGATATTTTTAAAAAATTGGTGGCCCATTGCAAGGAATATGGGTTTGTTTTTCAAAGCAGTGAAATTTACGACGGCTTGGGCGCTGTGTACGATTACGGTCAGAATGGCGTCGAACTGAAGAACAACATCAAAAAATACTGGTGGGATTCAATGGTTCTGCTGCACGAAAATGTTGTGGGTATTGATTCGGCTATTTTTATGCACCCCACCATCTGGAAAGCATCGGGTCATGTGGATGCGTTCAACGATCCGCTGATCGACAACAAAGATTCGAAAAAGCGTTACCGGGCCGATGTGTTAATCGAAGAGCAATTGGCCAAAATCGAGGATAAAATCAACAAGGAAATTGAGAAAGCGGCCAAACGCTTTGGTGAAGCTTTCGATGAAAAGCAATTCCGGTCGACGAATCAGAGGGCGCTTGAATACCAGGCGAAGTGGGATGCGCTTCATACCCGGTTTTCAAAAGCCCTAAACGAAACAAACCTGGAAGAACTTCGGCAGATCATTGTGGACGAAGAGATTGTATGCCCGATTTCGGGTTCCAGAAACTGGACCGAAGTGCGCCAGTTTAACCTGATGTTTGCCACCGAAATGGGATCCACGTCCGATGGGGCGATGAAAGTGTATCTGCGCCCCGAAACAGCACAGGGAATTTTCGTGAATTACCTGAATGTGCAAAAAACCGGTCGAATGAAAATCCCCTTCGGGATTGCCCAAATCGGTAAAGCTTTCCGAAATGAAATTGTTGCCCGCCAGTTCATTTTCCGGATGCGGGAGTTTGAGCAGATGGAAATGCAGTTTTTTGTGAAGCCCGGAACCGAACTCGACTGGTTTGAAAAATGGAAGAAAACCCGCATGAGCTGGCACCAGTCCCTGGGTTTTGGCGAAGAAAATTACCGCTTCCATGTGCACGAAAAACTAGCCCACTATGCCAATGCTGCTGTTGATGTAGAATACAGGTTTCCTTTTGGATTTAAGGAAGTGGAAGGAATTCATTCCCGTACCGACTTCGATCTGAGCCAACACCAGGAATACAGTGGCAAGCGCCTTCAGTATTTCGATCCCGAACAAAACGAATCATATGTGCCTTACGTGGTGGAAACATCAATCGGGGTCGACCGCATGTTTTTGCAGGTTTTATCGGCATCGTACCGTGAAGAAGAGGTGCCCGATGCAAACGGCAAAATGGATACCCGGGTTGTGCTCACCCTGCCTCCCCAACTGGCACCGGTGAAAATGGCCGTTATGCCCCTGGTAAAAAAAGACGGATTGCCCGAAAAAGCCCGGGAGATTATCGACACGCTGAAATTCGATTTCAACTGCATGTACGACGAAAAAGATTCGATCGGGAAGCGCTACCGCCGGATGGATGCCATTGGTACGCCTTTCTGTGTTACCGTCGACCATCAAACCGAACAGGATAATACCGTAACCATCCGCTATCGCGACAGCATGGAGCAGGACCGGGTGGAAATATCCCAATTAAGGAATATTATCTCCGAAGCGGTAAGCATGAAGAAGTTGTTTGGAAAGTTGCTGTAAGCCTCATATCACCCCGCAGAGCCTCACCCTGCCCCGCTAAAGCGGGACGACCCTCTCCAGGAGGAGAGGGTGGGGGTATGTTCTAAAGCGGCAGCTCTTTCAAGCATGCACTACCGTATTCCCTTCTCCAGGTGGAGATCCCGATTGCTATCGGGAAGGGATGAGGTCTCTTGCTTTTCCATTAAAACAGGTACACCCCCAAACCGGCTGAAACCGAAAAGTACCGGATCCAATACCGGTCGTTATTCACGAAGGTATTGATGTTGTTGGAATATTCAAGGCTGAAGAAGAAACGATTCCAAAAATCGAAGCCAAAACCTCCCACATAGCTCAGGTTGAAGTGGTTCATTCCTTCCTCAATTTGTTCATCGGGATAAAGAACATCATTATCCCATAAGAGAAAGTCGGTGCGTAACCCCCCATAAATCCAGGAGTGTCTCGCTTTGCCAAGAGGTAAATAGTATTTCAGGAGGAAATCGGACGAGATAAAGTAGTATCGTGTTTCGGCAATGTGGCCAAGAACGCGAATAAAATCAGGCTTGTCTGAATAATACCTGATAGCAGTTGAGCGAAGTCCCCGCAGTTTCGTATATCCCAGTCTCGGGAAAAAGGCCAGCGAAGAGCTGAGGGGAATATTCCCCGACAAGCCCAGGGAGGCATTCAGGGCAGCACCAACCATTTCTGTGTTTTCATTGTAGGAGTAGTAAGAATCTAATTCATAGTAATGAACTGTATGGGCCTGAAAATTGCCTTTGGTGGAAAATGCCATATTCAGTTTATTGGTTTCTTGTGCTGAAAGGTTGTTATTTGAAGCAAGAATGCCTAAAGCCATAAAAATTATAATTTTCATTTTCATTTTTTTCATATTTAAGGTTGAATCATCCATTTATTGAATCGTTGATTCAATAGAAAACTCATTCAATTTCGATTTTTTGGAAAAGTTCCATTTGGCCAAGCCAGATCCGGCCATTTTCAAGAAATCGTTCTTCAGGTTTGCTTATCTGATGACTTAAGCCGGGTACAATCATTCTCATCCAGTATTTACCGGGTTTCAGGATGTCGGATTCACCTGTCAATTGATATTTTGTTGTGTAGGCTTGTTCCATTCCCGGCTCAATCAGGGTCAGCCATTCGTTCTCCCAACCGTTATTGTGAATCCAGGTGCTGTCGTAGTATGGAATCGCGTAATGGACGGTTTGCTGTTCAAAATCCCGAAAAGAAAGGCAACGGTCAAGGTTGGAAATATGATCAACGGGAATTTTATCCGGATCGAGAAAATAATATCCCCAGGGATCGCTGTTCGTGATGATATAAGAAACAACAACTTCGTTCACACCGGTTATTCGTACAGAATGGACCGTGCATTCCAGCCCGCGATAAAAAAGACCCCTTTCTTTCAATTCATTCAGGAATGATGCATTTTCCCGTCCATCTGCCCGGACTGTATCTGAGGCATACTGTTGCCATCTGTTCCCCAGCTTAAGGACAAAAGAGGGTAAATTGAAGGTATCATAAATCAAGAGGGAATCGCTGTTGACACAACAGGCACCATTATCGGAAAGGAGCCCTTCAAAAATTACATTTCCATCGCGGGTAATCCAAAATTTTGCATTCCGGTAATCCCTTAACCAGTCGCCAAACGATTTTTTAAAATAAAAATAGTGTGCGGAGTGGTCGTAATAATCGATATCGTTCTCTGAATATAAAATTCGACTTCCTATTTGAATATTCAGTCCATCGCCCGGTTCAACCTCTGGTTGAAGAATGGAATCGTTGCAGGAAAGTAGGAGAAAAAATACAAATAAGACTGGGAAATATTTTATATGTTTCATTTTTATTGATTTTGCAAGGTGAAAACCAGACTGAGCATGGCATAAACCGAGGGAAAGCTGTACTCGTCAATTCCGGCCGTTACCGGCAGAAAATCTTCATAAGCATTTGTTTTCCCGGAAAGACCATAATTCAGGCAGAATTCGAGTCCGACTTTTTCAGTAAAGGAATACCGCGTACCTGCCAGGAGCGAAAAATCGTGAAAGCTTGTGGGTGGGCTGTGGTACCTCCGGGCAACCCAGGGTTTTTCGATATCCGGATAATAAATGAAATCGGTGAAATTGTAGGCAATACCCAGAAAGGGTTTCCATCGGCCGGCCTGATAACTGAGTTTAATGGGAACAGAAAGTTGTTTAAAGGGTTTATCGAATAGCCCGGTATTCAATTCATTCAGGATCGCATTGGTTTGGATTTGTGCAAAATCGCGTTCTATATAAGGAAGCGATTCATCAACGGGTTTTATTTGTCGGTATTTAGCTGTGGGGAAAACAAAGTGCCATTCCATCCCGTAAGAGAAGGACCACCTCGGGTTTTTAAAGGGCAGGTTAATGGCTGCCCCCATGTGGGCGCCCAATCCCATGGGATTGCTAACGGTGCTGACATTGTGCTGAAACCAGTGCCCGGTAGTACCCGTGTAAAAATCGACCGTAGGTTGGGCAGGTAAAACCGATTGTATGGCCAGCAACAGCAGGGTAAAAAATCCTTTTTGCTTCATTTCTTTTTGGTTTGTGTATCCACCCAGTATGATGCGGTCGATCGGAATGGTGGCACTTGCCCCGTTGGAAATGATCACCAGGTCGGCTTTCCCCAGGATGGAATCGAAATAAAGCGTAGCACATTCGATCGATGGTAACTGCTCAATAATCAATGTGTCGCGAACCGGGTTCGGTTCCAACCATACGGTATCGGTGATGTAAATGTATTCGTAAACAACCAGAGTGTCGGGCTGGGCATGTACCAGGCTTGCCCAAAGAATCAGGAGCGCCGGAAGATTGATTTTAATGAGGTTTTTCAAGGAGGATGGTATCATGGATCACAATCTGTTTTTTGATAATCACAGTCTCTTGCTTGTTTGGCGGGGCATTTTCCTGGAGGATTAAGTCCAGGGAATCGGTTTTCGTTGGGGATAATGATGGAGTTTTGATGCGTTGAAGCGAGTCGGTAACCACAACCGATTTCGGTTTTCCGATGGGTGTTTTGTTGAAAAGGTACGGACGGGCAACGAAGAAACCTGCCGTTATAAAAGAGGCAGCTACTCCTGAAAGAAGAAGTTTGCCGGCAAAGGTCAGGCCTTGTTGAATGAACGTATCGGCCATGGGAGGACCCAGTGAGGAAACCGAAACGGAAGGGATCTCGAAACGGCGAAATCCCTGCCGGAACAGCCTATCGATCCGGTTGGGCAGCAATAGAAACAGGGCCAACATTCTTTTTCGCTGTTTTTCCTCCGGTTCTTTTTCCAGAGCTCGTTCATATAACAGTTCCTGTGCTTTTTTCCGGGCACGGGCCAGGTGCGATTTCGAGGTTCCCGGGCTGATCCCGAGCATCTCTGCGATCTGCTTATGCTTGTACCCATCAATTACATACAGGTTGAACACTGCTTTATGGTGCAAGGGCAGGGCATCGATTACTGTCAACAACTCTCCGGTTGTGAACGATGCTTCTTCAATGGCATATTGGATTTTACGTACGGGTGTATCCATTTCATTTTCAATTTCCCCGGCATGGGAAAGGTTGTCTGAAGTTATTCTTTTCGTCGATTGCTTTCGCAAAAACATCAATGCATGGTTCACGGCAATTTTCCGGATCCAGGCTTCCAGGCTCCCTTTTCCTTTGTAATCGGCAATTTTTTCCATTGCCGTAACAAAGGTGTCATGCACCAAATCGCGGGCAAGGGCTTCATCGCCTGTGTATCTCCGGCATATCCCGATTAGCCTGGGGGCATTCCGCCGGTACAATTCGTCCCAGTTAATTCTCTTCAAGATGACAGATTTTTTCGATCGACTCCAGGATAATGATGCCAAAGGTAGAAAAGGTGGCAGAAAAAATTGGGATTTTTTTGGATTAAAACAAAAGCTGAACCTCACCCCGCCCCGCTCGCCTCACCCCGCCCCGCTAAAGCGGGACGACCCTCTCCAGGAGGAGAGGGTGGGGGTTGAATACTGTCTGTCGATGATTCCGACCTGTGTGCTATCCCAACGACAAAAGGAAAAGAAATCTAGTAGTGCAAACAGATTCTCTCTCCTTTCCCGTGAAAGTGATCGGAACGGTATATCATAAAAAAAGCTTTAACATCATCATGCACAACACTCTGTGTGGGATCTTTCTCTGAAAGAGGAGCATGGTCACCCCATATTTTATCCCACCCGGAGTGATCAACCCCGGCATTTTAAAAATACCGGGGTGACGAAATCTTTTCCTGATTCCATTTCAGGTCGTACGAGATCGAAATCTCGTGAGAACCGAAACTACTGCCTCGGATCAGCTTATGGTTAAAATCATAACTGTATGCCAGGAATAGTTGTTTGCTTATCTGCCATCCGGCCATAATACCCCATGAAACGCCTACCCGGTATAAGGCGCCCAACCATATTCGATCATTGTATACAAAGGTACCGTTCAAATCAAGCGATGCCGGGGCGCCATTTACAAACCTTCCGATAATCGATGGTTTAAAATCAATTTTTTCGCTTAGTTCAAGTTTGTATCCGGTCATAAGGAAGAGGTGTCGTTCTTCCTTATCTTCTGCTGTCAATGTGTTCTCTTTATTTGAGAGGCTGTTTCTCAGAAGCTTTGGAAGAGAAACCCCCAAGATGAATTTGGGTGTATAATAATAAAGCCCGAAACCAAAATTGGGCAGAAACCTTGAATTCACTTCCTCATGAAGGATATCATCATCAGGAACATCACTGCGGAGCGAAAGAAGGTCGAAGGTATAATAGTTAAAACCCCCCATTAAACCCAAAGATAACTTACGGTTCTTTTCCTGGTCAACCGTCAGATGGTATGCATAATCGAGGTAAAGCCCTGTTTGTATGACCGGTCCAATCCGGTCATGCACCAGGTTTGCCCCAATTCCGACTTTATTTTTATTGAGGGCGGTTTGATAGGAAATGGTCGCAGTCGTTGGAGCACCTTCCATTCCCAGCCACTGTTTCCGAAAAACAGCCGTAAGGTTCGTCGTCATTCGGGTTCCGGCAATAGCAGGATTGATGGTTACTGGATTTGCAATGTATTGGGTATACATTGGATCCTGTTGCGCAAAAACAGAGGTTCCGCACAAACATATCAGCATAAGGGTGAAAACATGTAATCGATTCATAACATCCCCTGTTTTATCGTTTCAAATAAATAGGGTCTGCTGAAAAAAAAGTAATGTTTTGGATCGTTGATGATTTATC
>DAIMEA010000065.1:0-12902 GCA_036725585.1 Prolixibacteraceae bacterium
TAAAAACTTAACAGAACGTCATTGTAAGGGAAGCGAAGCGACGAGGAATCCCTTGTAATACGGTGTCATTCCAAGTCCCCACCCAAAATTTTGTGCATAATGCAGCGATGACAACGAAGAAAGCGCCGTAGGTGCGATGTTTTGGTAGCACGGGGTGGGATGAAATGGAACCCCTGGTGAAAAGTGAACAAAAGACCCAACCGGCCACGGTAGTTCGTTTAAAAAAGAGGTGAAATTGCATGGCCGGAAGGCAGAATGATTGAAAAAGGAGATGTATTGTATTTGTTTCGTATACAGTATTTTGTGCAAAACTGTCATTGGTAGGGAAGCGAAGCGACGAGGAATCCCTTGTATCAGCAGATTCCTCCTCTCCCGATAGCCATCGGGATCGTCGGAATGACACTCATTGCGTAAATCTGTCATTGGTTGTACAATATTAAAGGTTAATCGTATGTTCTTCCGGATAAAAATAATGCGAACCCAAAAAGTACTGTTTTTCCTCGCTTTGCTTGTTTCGGGAACATTCCTCAACGCACAACTTCCCGGTTTTGAACTATCGGGCTATGCCGCGGTTGAAGGAGACGGGTACGCTACCACAACCGGGGGTGAAGGAGGCGACACCGTTGTGGTAACCCATCTTTCGGAACTGGAAGCTTTTGCCGGCGAAAGGGAAAAAGTATTCACACCGGTTGTGCTCATCCTGAACGGGTATTTCGAGGCTGCTCCGTCAAAAACAATTACCTTCAAACACGGGGCCAACCTGAGCATCCTGGGTGGCGGTGAGGGCGCAGAGCTAAAGGGAGTGGGGATCCGGATCTGGGATTACCACAACGTGATCGTCCGCAACCTGAAAATCCATGAGGTATTTTACCCCGACGACGCGCTCAGCGTGGAGGAATGCCACCACGTTTGGGTCGACCACAACGAACTGCACAGCCAAATGGGTCCGGGCATTGGCGTCGACACGTACGACGGCCTGCTGGATATAAAAAAGGGATCGCGCTTCGTGACGGTTTCGTGGAATTACCTGCACGACCACATGAAGTGCATGTTGATCGGGCACACCGATAATGCCACGCAGGGCGAAGAAGATCAGGCCATACGCGTTACCATCCACCACAACATTTTTGAAAATACCGACGGCCGCAATCCAAGCCTGCGCTGGGGGGCTGCCCACATCTACAACAACCTCTATTCCAACATCGCCGATTATGCAATTGCTTTACGACAGGGCGCGCACGGGCTGGTCGAAAATAATCTTTTCCACAACGTGAACCTCGCCGTAAGCACCAATAAATTCGATGGAGAAGGTTTCGCATGCATGTCGGGAAACACGTACAGCGGAACCACCCTTGAAAGCAAAAATTCGATCACCCAAACCGGCTGTGACTTCTGGGATTCTCTCCCCTATGATTACACGCCCGACTCTACCCAGAACCTGGAAGCGCTTTTAAGAGATAACACCGGGGTTGGGATACTGAACGATGTAAATCCAAACTCTGTTGAACAAGTTACTACCTTTGAGCCTTTTAACGTTTTTCCAAATCCGACCTCAGGAGAATTCTTTGTTTCATTTTCAACAGAAAAAAACGCACATTACACGATTGCCGTTTACAATTTGCACGGGGAAAAATTGTTTTCTGAAAATGTCAGGTCTCATTTTACCGGGCAAAATCAGGTTTTTGTCAACATGAAAAGCTTTCAGCAGGGCATATACATTATCAGTCTATCTACTTCACAAGGAGTCAAAACGAAAAGAATTATGATTTCCAATTTACAAAAGATCATTGGCTTTAGCTAAATAATGAATGTTCTTCAAAATGATTATTAAATGAATTGGGCTAAAGCCCCCCTCTTTCCAGATACATCCCTGAACCCTCCAGCTAAAGCTGGAGGCAATTCAAACAGGTCAATTCAATGGGATAACAAAAATGTTATAAAACCAGAAAAATTTACTCTTTAACAAACCTAAGCGTTTCAAACTTTCCTTCATGCTCAATACAAATAAGGTAAAATCCTCTGTTCAGGTTGCTTATATCAATTGCAGGGATAAGGGGTTTTGTTTTGATCATGGTTTTACCTGTTGAACTAATGATCGAATAAGTCCCGTGAAAACCGGAAGGAAACGACATGTTTACTACATTTCTAACAGGATTGGGGTAGATACTTATTCCGGCCATATTATCGTCATTGCTTTTTATTTCACCGCTTTTATCGGCACTATAGTAATAATTTGTCCGTGTATGTGTGACCCATCTTTCAACCCGCGCATCGAAAAAAGTTTTATGATGCTCCAGTAAATTCCCTTCTTCATCGTAGGTATAATCAATTCGGGTTAATTCATAATAAGATGTGCTGTCCTCCTGATCGGCATAGGAATAATAGGATGCATGGACCGGCTGATTACCTTCATTGTATGCAAATTCAGCCTTAAAATTGAATCGCATCAATACCAATGAATAATTTTGATCATAAAAATAAATGGAATTTCTCAAAGTAGCTATCCTGCCCGATGTCTCATACGTCATTTCATCGTAAGTTATTGTAGACCATCGGGTAATTGTATCGAATACCTCAGGATTATTATCCAGGCTTGAGTAATACATCTTTTCAGCTTTTATTAATACATCTTCATTTGTTTCATAGTCGTATTTAAGGATTTGACTCGGGTTATATTTATATACCAAAAGGCCATCGTCGTTATAGTAATAGTAAAAATCGGGGTTGGACCAGCTATTTGTGGTTGAATACTCATGAACAAGTTGTCCATCCGAATTATACTCAAAATAATTGGTGTAGCTTGATGAACTGAAAATATTGAAATAAGTTACTCCTCCATAGTTACTATAATTATAGTGCCCGATGGAATAAATTCTTTTCTCGGATAATTTCCCGTCGGAATAGCTATTTTGTTCCTCGTATAGAATGATTGTTGTGTCGGGGGAACCACCGGCATAGAATGTTTTCTTTTTAACCAACGATACAACCTGTCCATCGCTGTTATATGTTTGGTATTCAGCAGAAGTACTATATGTCCCTGTATCGTCAAAAAAGTATTTCTCCGAAGAAGATAATTTCCGGTTCGTATCATAATTGAAATAGTGCCGTGAATGGTCGGTATACACTCCATGATTGACTGTTTCGTAAACCGAATCTAACACAAGGGTCCCTGCATTTGTCGACTTTAACCGGGGCGAACAGAACGCCAGTTTCTGTTTGACCGCATCGTCCATACTGTCAATTTTTTGTAGGGTCGCGGTTATGTTTTCGTCATCAAAATGTTGTGCCCATCCGGAAAAGGTTACATCGAACAGAAAAAAGAAAAGTAATACAACAAACCTGTGTTTCGTCTGAAATACTTTTCGGGTAAAGAGGTCTTTTTTACGTTTCATAACTGTTTTTTTTTAAATCCATTCCTCTATTCAAAATTTGGATTGTTCCAACGGTCTTCCTGCGGTATCTGATAGAAATACCATTCTTCGGTCAGGTATTCATCGGGTACAACCGTATGCAGGTCTCTTTTATAGCGGTTTGCATCAATTTCATCTTTCAGGTCCAGACGTATAATATCGAACCAGCGCGTGTCGGGTTCCATGGCCAGTTCCCAGGCGCGTTCCCACACAACCGAATCGATAAACTGCTCCGTTGTCAGGTTCGTCGGTAAATCAAATTCCGAAGGAGCATATACATTTACGTTGTTGGCCCTTCTCCTGATCCGGTTTACCAGTTCGGTTGCCATAGCATCGGGACCACCTGTCCGCGCTTTTGCTTCGGCGTAGGTTAACAGTACCTGGGCATACCGCAACAGGTAAAGGGTCGATTTCGTTTTTTCCATTTTCATTCCTCCGTCATCCATGTCGTAAACGCCATAAATCCACTTCAGACAACTGGCGCCACCCAGATAGATACAAGGATCGACCAGAGGGTCAAAGGGCACAAAACGGAGACTGTAAACCACTGTGTCTAAACTTCCATAACTTACCTCACGATAGGTGCCCGTAGTAAATGAAGTATACTTGCGGTAATTATCCGGGAAATCCATAAAAAATTTATATTCCGGATTGTACCAACTTGTTGTCAACATATATTCCATATTGTGAGAATGACCCCCTGAAACCGTTACGATCGAATTATGCCGGTCGCCCGTTTCGGCATCGAAGAACAGGCCAAAAAGGTATTCGGCATTATGGGTATTATCCTCGCTCCATAACAAGGCATAATCGTCCAGTAAATGAAAGTTATAATACTCGCTTTGGTCGATGACTTCTTTCGCCAGCCGGACAGCTTCGGCATATTTGGCTTCATCATACAGCGGGTACCCGGCCATGTTCAGGTATATTTCGGCCAGCATGGCTTTTGCTGTGCCTTTATGGGGTGTTTCATCGGGTATCCTGGAATCGGTGTACGTATCGGGAAGTAAATCAAGGGCATTGAACATGTCTTCCTCAATTTGGGCATATACCTCGGCATACGTTGGCTTTTCCACAGTGTAACTCACTTCTGTATCGAGAATAATGGGCGGTGTGCCAAAAAAACGGACCAGCTTAAAATAGCAGTAAGAACGCAGAAAATAAAGCTCTCCGGCCAAGGCGCTTTCTTCGTTTGTTGAAACCACATCCAGTAAGCGATTAATATTAATAATTGCGGTATAGAGGTTAAGGTAACTATTTCCGATAATCCCGGGATAATCGATTGGCCCTAAATTCACACCACATGAATTGCCAGAGCCAGACGCGTTGTAATTCATGAAATTATTGACATCGTCGCTGCGGCAAAGCAAAGCAAAGTAATCTCCGTTATGAACTTTCGCCAGGCGGCTGTATACACCATTAAGCATGTCGATTTTTTCCTGTTCGGTATCAATTTCAAGATACGGGTTATCAACCTCGTGAAAAATAAACTCACAGGAGCTGAATAATAGGATTGCTGCCAGAATACCAAATTTTCTCATAGCCGGTTAATAGGTCAGGTTAATGGAAAAATAAACACCCGTCGGGTTGGGGTAAGCCCCTTTGTCGATGGCGTTGTCGCTAAAATTGTTTTTCGTATAGATCGCCGCTTCGGGATCATAGCCGGAATAGGTCGTTAGTGTGATCAGGTTTTCAAAACTCAGCGAAAATTCCATGCCGATTCTTGAGGCCAATTTCTTTGTTGGGCGATAGCTGAATGTTACCGTTTTCAGACGGATGAAACTGGCGTCTTCCACAAAAAACGAACTCTCGTAAAATACGCCGGAACTATTGTATTTCATACTATCCAAAACAAGATCCCGCACGTTGGCATTCAAGCCCGATATGTAGGTTGACGCCTTTGTGGCATTGTATTTATCGACGCCAATGGCCCCGTACCACATCATTTCAAACGAGAAATTTTTATACTCGATGTTGTTTATCCAGTGAAAGGTTAAATCGGGAATTGAATTTCCAATAATGGTTTTATCGTTTTCGGTAAGGCTTTTCATGTTAAGCGTATCCAATTTCAGATACGCCAGGCCCTGATCGTTGAAGTAGGTTTCGCCTTCGGCCATTTCCCCAGAAGTATCGCTCCATTTTCCCATATACTTGTACCCGGTAATCGATCCCAGCACTTCATTTTCTTTGGCAATAAAATCGGGGATCAGCACATCGGTATAATTAAATTTTATGGAAGTAGAATCAAGCAGTTTGGTTATCCTTTGTTGGTTGGTTGAAAGTCCCAGGCGCGAGTTCCAATAAAAATTTTGCGTTTCAACAGGAACAACATCCAGGCTCAGTTCCAGTCCTTCGTTTTTCATTTCCCCGATATTTTGATAAAAGGTGCCGCCTCCATAATAGAGTGGAATCGATCGTTTGATCAGCAAATCGGAATAATGCTTTTGATAATAGTCGGCAGTAACAATCAAACGTTCTTTAAAAAGGGAAACTTCCGCACCAAAATTGTTCTCCACCACCGACTCCGGCCTCAGGTTTGCGTTGGCCAGGTTTGAGATATACACGGCATCGACCGCCTGACCGTTGGCGGTGTATTCCCCGCTGTACGTAAAAAGGTCATCGGCCAGACTGTTCAGGGGAAAATTGCCCGACCGGCCCAGATTCGCACGCAGGTTCAGAGCGTCTACAAAATGGGGCATTTTCAGAAAATCCTCTTTCGCAAGATCCCAGCTTAAGGCAACAGAATAAAACAAATCGGGTTTTTTGAAGTATTCGTTTTCCTTAATGGATTCATAATTGGCAATAAAGGAAACGAAATACTTCTTTTTGTATTGATAGTTAACATTGATGATCCCGGAGTTAACGGACCGCAAAACCGATCCTTTTTCGCCAAAAATAGCCTGTGAGCCTCTCAGAAAGACATCGTCGGTTGGGTTGATCTGGTCGTAATACACATTTGAAACCGAATCGATTTCCCAGTATGCGTTGTCTTTGTAATTCCGGTAACGGAACAATACATTCAGTAAATGATTGTTGAATTGCTTCGTGTAATTTACATCGTAATGCTGGCAAAAGTAGATAAAGGTTTCATCGCTTTTCAACCTGTTTCCTTCACCAAAATCAACCCTGTCTCTTTCGTAAATGTAATATTGCGGGTAGTCGTAATTGCTGTATGATTTCTGAATGTTCGATAAATTTACCTGATTCCGGATGGTTAGCGATAGCAAGGCACGGAAGGAAATCTCCCTGTTCAGCTTGTAAAAACCCTGTAAATTAACTGCATGAGCTTTGTCGGTTTTGATTTTATTATGCTCGTAAAAAAGCTCATCAGGCGAAGTCGGATGGTTGGCCAGAGAAGCAACGGAAGCATTTAACACATCGTTGTAGTAAAGCCGTTCAATTTTATTGAGAAATGAGTCGGGGGTCGCCCTGTATGCCGGTTCGTAATTGATGCCTTTGAAAATAACGTTGTTCCCCATAAAATTGTCGAGGGTATTTTTATTCTCCTGATAGCTGCCTTTATACAATAAACGGACCGACAGTTTATCTTCAATTACTTTGGAAAGGTTCGCCGTCAGGGTGTATTTTGTGTAGTTTGAATTCGTAATAACCCCGTCGTGACTATAATAGTTACCCGACAGGTAATAATCGAACGTGTTCACTTTTCCGCTTGCCGAGAGCCTGTATTCATGAAGAAACCCGGTTTGGAAAAGTTCGTCCTGAAAATCATCTTCAGCAAGGGCATTACCCAGCGAGTCGAGATACCGGGGATATTCTTCATAATGCTCCGTTGAAAGAATGATCCTGTAAAAATCTGTTTTGTTTCTATCGTCATTTAGCTGAAGGGTATTCAAAAAGTTTTCGGCATTCATCAGGTCATAACGTTTGGAGAAGGTTTGCAGCCCCATTTTAACCCCGAAATTGAATTGCGTATTCCCCCCTCCTTTTTTTGTTTCAATCAGGATGACCCCGTTTGTTCCCAGGTTGCCATACAGCGCGGTAGAAGAAGCGTCTTTCAACACGGTAATTTTATCGATATCGTGTGCGTTCAGGTCGGAAATTCCGATGTTGTCAAAATTCACGATTGGGATCAGGCTTCCATCAACCACATACAGCGGGTCAGAACATCCGAATATGGAATTGATCCCGCGGATCCGGATCCGGTGATGGTCTCCGGGAGCGCCAGACACTTTCGTGTTCCACACCCCATTAATCCGGCCATGAAGCGCATCGTTCACATCGTTGGTATTCAACCGTCCGATGGTTTTTGATTCGATGGTTTCGATGGGGCGGCCCTTTTCAAGGTTCTCGAGTTCGGTATACGAACCCCGGATATTCACCTCCCTGATTTCATTATCTTTGACCTGCAGTAAAAAATCAACGGTCTGATCGTGAAATAAATCGATGTCAACCGATGCTTCCTCATACCCGATAAACCGGCAAACCAGACGATAACTGCCGGGAGGTAACTTCAATAAAAAATGTCCCTCGTTGTCGGTCACAACGCCGGTATTCGTTCCCGCCAAATGCATCGATGCCCCTGTGAGGTACTCCCTGGTTGACGCATCGCGAACCGATCCTTTGAGTAAATAATGGGTTGATAATTCTTTTTCCTTTACAATGATATGATTGCCATTCAATAGGATCGTAACCGGAACAAACTTCATGATTTCTTCAGCAGCTTTATCAATCGTGAGCTTCTTTGAAGAAAATTTTATCTTGATCTTAAGGTACTTATCAATATTCCCGTGCACCACGTTTATTTCGGGCAGCCTGTCAAGTTCCTTTAGTACGTCTTCAAGGGAAAGCGTAAATGCAGAAAATTCAACAATCTTCTGCTGCATGCTAAGTTCACCTTCAGCAAAACCACGCCCGAAACTGAATACCAATAAAAGCGATACAAGCAGAAGGGAAAAGTGGATTTTTTTTGTTCGTTTCATCTTCAGAATCAATGGGATATTCAATTATTTGTATATGGTAATCTTTTCCGCGTCGTAAGTAACGCTCACATCAAGCGCAAGTTGAATGGCCGATAAAATATCTTCCATCTTCTCATTTTCAAACTGCCCGGTAATGACCAGGCCCGGATCGGAAAGCGTTGTGCTTATTGTCTGGTCAAAATACTGCTCAAGGGCCTTGCATACTTCGTTGAGGGGAGTATTCCGGAACGTAAGGATTCGTGTTTTCCAGGCTAAATAATTCAAGTCACGGTTATGACCTTTTTGAATGCTTTGTGATGGTGGTGTAAAAACAGCCCGATCGCCGGCTGATAATTCAACTCCATGTTTTTGTTTCCTTAAAGGATAAAATGCCACCTTCCCTGAGTTGACAACTATGGAAACATTACCGGTCAGGCTTTCCATTTTGATATTGAACGATGTGCCCAATACTTTGGTAACCGTTTTGCCTGTTTGGATGCGAAAAGGCCGTAACTCGTCGCGTGTAACTTCAAAGTAAGCTTCGCCCGTCAATGCTACGTTTCGCTGGTTTTTCCGGAAACGGACCGGACTCGTCAATTTTGAATTCTTGTTCAACCATAGATGAGTGCCATCGGGTAAACGAACTTCTTTTCGTTCATGTTGCGAAATGTATTCAACGGTTTTCGGTCCGATAATTCCCGACTGGCGTGAAGCGAATGTACCTGCTCCCAATACAATTAGCACCGATGCTGCAACGGAAATCCATATCCGGCGTATTTTGGTTTTCTTCCTGTTAATTTTATTCAGGTGTATTGTTTCACGGATTCTCTTTTTTGCTGCGGTTTCATCGAAAGTAACAACATGAGGAAGTCTTCCCGACTTCTCCCAAATCAGTTTAAGCTGCTCAAAATAAGTGCTGTTTTCTTCTGATTCTTGAAGCCACTCCTCAAATTCTGCTTTTTGCCTTTCGGTGTCAAAACCTGTCAGCGCTTTTTCGATTAATGGTGTATCCATTTTATGTATATCAATGATGGTTCATCGACATAACAAAAAATGAAGGGTCAACCCCTAAAGCAAAATGAATTTTTGTTTATTAACGTTGAGGATTTTTCGAATGCATAGGAAGCAATAGAATGCAATAGAAAACAGTTGAAAACAATTGCCTTCAACTGCCTTCAAAAATCTTCAACAAAAACACAACAAACCTGTGATGATTAAAAATTCCCAATGCTCACATACAAATTGGTGTAACCTTTTCAGGGCAATGGTCATCTGGGCTTCAACGGTTTTAACGGAGATATTCAGCTCTTTGGCAATCTCGGTATTGCTCATTTCATTCATGCGTTTCAAAATAAAAATCGTTCGGCAACGCGGCGGTAAATTTTTAATGGCATTATCGATTATAGCTTCCAGTTCTTTCTTTTCGACCATCTCACCGGCGGGTGGTACAAGATTGTAGGTTAAATCGGTACTATTTTCTTCGAGTTGAACCACATAAAACTTAGAATGCTTCTTTATATAATTGATCGACCTGTTCTTTACTGATTTAATTAAATACCCGTTGACCGATTCCAGAGTTTTCAGTCTTTCCCAATTTTCCCACAAATGCACGAACAATTCCTGCACTATATCTTCGGCTGTATCGTAATCGTTTATTAGAAAAAAACAGTAATTGCATAATGATGAATACCATTCATGGAAAATTCGTTCATACCCTTTATCATCAAACGGATCGCTTAAAACACTATGTTTTTCGGGTGGAAAAGCCATTCTCAGAAAAATTCAAGCTGCAAGATAATTCTTTTTCAAAGCATAGTTTTGCATAACAATCGGAAAACGAACAAAGGGTGTACCTGTTTATACTAAAAAAAACGAACTGTTCACGCAGGAGGTAAAACCATCCGACCGTTTCGATACACATAAACATTAATAGTATCGTACCTGTCGGGAGAAATGTGAAGCAAACGTGCATTATCCGCACATGCGGTCTAAGCAATGAAAATCACTATGCCAAGATTTCATTTCATTAAAAAGAGCGTTATCTTTGATAAATGAAAACCAAAAAAGAGCATATTTATTTTTGGCTTACTCAGGCTGATGATGATTGGACTGCTGTTGGCACTTTATTTAAAGGACGAAATTATATGCAATCATTATTTTTTGCTCATTTGGTTATTGAAAAAATATGTAAGGCATTGTGGATTCAATATAATGAGGGAAACGTTCCTCCAAGGATCCATAATTTGATTCATTTGCTTTCAACTACTCCGATTCAATTAGATGACGATAGTAGTGAGTTCATGTTGAGTTTAAATCGATTTCAATTAGAGGGGCGATATCCAGATTATTTGACAAAAATGCATACTATTTGTAATGAGAAATTTACTACTGAAGTGATTGAGAAAACAAATAAATTGAGATTATGGTTACTAGGGAAAGTGCAATAAAAACAGCTCGATTATTTATTAAGGATTGCCAAGCAAATGGATTGACCTTTCATAAAGTCTTTTTATTTGGTTCAGCTGCAAAACAAATGACCCATGAGTGGTCTGATATTGATTTGTTACTTTTTTCTGATCAATTTGGCGATAACGTTTTTGATAATTTAAAATTATACGCCAAAATAAATATTAAATACCCTGTAATAGAAACACATCCATATCCAACAAGATTTTATTATCAGGGGGATGATTTTTTAAATGAAATCCGCAAAGGAAGCATAGAAATAATACCCACACCTAATTGAGTCGATTAGAAAATCCAATTGACGATGTTTCGTTGTATTAAACAGTTTCATAATCGTTCTCTTTTTGTTTCCCTTTCCCGCTTCAAGCAAAGCAATAATTATCCGAAAGCTTTCAACAGCATTTGAAAGCTTGATCATGTAAGCTAAATTCGTATTTATGAAATCTTCTTGTGTGTTAACCTTACTCATTCTCCTCTCCATGGAAACCTTTGCCAGCACGAAAACCTACATGGTGGTTGCAAAGGACAGCAGCGGCGATTTCACGTCCATCCAGGAGGCCATTAATGCGACTAAAGCCTTTCCCGATGAACAAGTTACCATCTTCATCAAAAACGGGATCTACCGCGAGAAAGTGCGGGTCTATTCCTGGAATACCGATTTGCGGCTGGTGGGCGAAAGCGCCGAAAACACGATCATTACCTGGGACGATCACTTCAGCAAAATAAACCTGGGCCGAAACAGCACCTTTCATACTTACACGCTTAAAGTTGAAGCCAACAACTTCACGGCTGAAAACCTGACCATAGAAAACACGGCAGGCCCGGTCGGTCAAGCGGTGGCCTTGCATGTGGAAGGCGATTGCTGCGCTTTCAGGAATATCCGGATTATCGGGAGCCAGGATGCCCTGTATGCAGCAGGCATTCATTGCCGTCAATATTACAAAGATTGTTACATAGAAGGCACAACCGATTTTATCTTTGGCGCTGCCACGGCTTATTTCGAAAATTGTACCCTCCACAGCAAAAGCAATTCGTACATCACAGCAGCCAGCACCCCCGAAGGTGCAGTATTTGGGTATGTTTTCCATGCCTGCAAACTAACCGCCGACGAAGGAGTGAAGGCTGTATACCTGGGCCGCCCCTGGCGTAAGTATGCCCAAACCGTTTTCATCGAATGTGAACTTGGCAACCACATTGTTCCGGCCGGTTGGAAGGAATGGAGCAATTCAGAAGATCTTCAAACCACTTTTTATGCCGAATACCAAAACTATGGACCCGGAGCCAAACCCGGAGAACGGGTCGCATGGAGCCGGCAATTAAACGACGAGGAAGCGAACGCTTATACCTTGCAGAATGTTTTTAAAGCCAGGATACAGGAGGAAATATCAGGCTGGATAACAGAATTTTAATCTATAAAAATCTCGCAAAGACGCAAAGAAATCCTTTTGCCTGGCAGACTGGCGTGTTTTATTTCGTTTAGATAGAACGCGGATGACGCGGATTTTCAAACGCGGATAAAACAGATCCGTTTAATCAGCGCTGCACAGCATCCGCGTCATCCGCATTCCATAAAAGTCTTTTGTATAAAAAGAGAGCCCTGTTGGAATTCTTTTCAAAAAAAATTATGAAGATTCATTCAGATAAAATTCTTCACAAATAATTACCTTTATGCAAACTATTAATAAATGATCCGAAAAATGAAATCTTTCTATCTGGTTTTCATTCTTTTCCTGTTTTTTCTCTCCCCCGTCCAAGCCCAGTTCTCCCGTCAGAACCGGGACAGTATTAACCGGCTTACACAGCAGGATCACCAGCTCATGATGCACAAACTGGGCATTGAATCCCTCCGGCCGGGGCCTTCAGGCAATCCCAACGATGCGAATGCTGCCAACAGCGACGAATCGAAAGCACTTACCTATACAAGCCTCCCCGATCCGCTGGTCTTCAACAATGGTTCTCCTGTAAACACACCGGAACAATGGGAAAAAAGAAAAGCTGAAATAGTTGAATTGTTCGACCGGGAAATGTACGGACGGTTGCCCGACAACATCCCTGCGGTAAAATGGGAAGTGGTCCAGGTGAAGGATACCCTGGAAGGAACGTATCC
>DAIMEA010000066.1:0-12899 GCA_036725585.1 Prolixibacteraceae bacterium
GACTCCTGTAACAGCTGATAAACCAATACCACCCAGGGAAAATTTTCCAAGGGAGATAAGGGCGCCGCCAATTCCAACGGTTAATACCACCGACACAATTACCATATTCCGGGTTTTGTTCATATCGGTTTTGGAATCAATCAGGGTTTTGATCCCCACACTCGCGATCATCCCGAAAAGCAGCAGCATAATCCCACCCAGTACGGCCGACGGTATTGACTTTAAAACACCGCCAATTTTCCCGACCAGGGCAAAAAGAATGGCTGTGATCGCAGAAATGCGCAAAATAACCGGGTTGTACATTTTGGTCAGGGTAACGGCTCCGGTTACTTCTGAGTACGTAGTGTTGGGCACACTGCCCATAAAACCGGCGAGGGCAGTTGCCAGTCCGTCGCCAAGCAGGGTGCGGTGCAATCCGGGACTTTTCACGAAATCTTTTCCTGTTACGGCGCTGATGGCGTAAATGTCGCCCACGTGTTCAATAAGCGGGGCAATGGCAACAGGCAGCATAAAAACAACGGCTTTCCAGCTCCATTCGGGAAGGGCAAAAGCCGGAAGCGAAAACCACGAAGCTTCGCTTATGGGCGTATAATCAACTTTACCAAGAATCATGGCAACAACATACCCGACAATGATCCCAATAAAAATGGGGATCAACCGGATCAATCCTTTGGTGAAAATGACGATCACAATAGCTGTGAACAACGACAGGATCGCCAGCAGCCAGTCGGATTTGGCCATATCGACTGCTGTTGGCGCCAGCGACAGTCCGATGACCATGATCACGGGACCAACCACAACCTTGGGAAATATTTTCTCGATCAGTTGTTTCCCCTTCCATTTTACCAGAGCCGAAGCTATTGCATACACCGCGCCAACAGCCACAATACCCGACAACATGCCGGAATAGCCAAACTGCTCGCTTGCAGCAATAATGGGGGCGATAAACGCGAAACTGCTTCCAAGGAAAACGGGGACTTTCCCTTTGGTTATCCAATGGAAAAACAGGGTACCCACACCCGCCGAAAAAAGAGCCAGCGAGGGTTCGATGCCCACCAATAAGGGGACCAGAACCGTGGCGCCAAAAGCGACAAATAAAAACTGTATTCCAACCAGGACTTTCCGGGGGAAGGTGATTCTCGGTTCGTTTTGCATTGTGAAATTTTTCCTCCAAATTAAATGTTTCATCACGAATGTGCAATGAAAACGTTCGATTTGCGAAAACGAAAAATGCAATACGAACCCAACCCGCAAGGAGAAAGAAAAATGGGTAGCAAAACAGACTTTTGTTACATTTGTTGTATGGCAAAAAATCAATACTTGGAACGGGCCATTCGTCTGGCTCTCCAAAACGTGGAAGCCGGAGGCGGTCCGTTTGGCGCCCTTGTTGTAAAGGAAGGCGTTGTTATTGCCGAAGGGGTGAACGATGTTACCCGGCAAAACGACCCGACGGCCCACGCCGAAGTGCAGGCGATCCGGAATGCCTGTCAAAAACTGGGAACATTCGATTTGTCGGACTGTGAACTTTATTCATCGTGTGAACCCTGCCCGATGTGCTTTTCCGCCCTGTACTGGGCCCGTATTTCCCGGGTTTATTTCTCGGCCACTCATCAGGACGCCGCCCAGGCCGGTTTCAACGATTCGTTTATCTACAGTGAAATACGCAAAAAAATGGAGCAGCGCAGCATTCCCTTTATACGGTTGTCGATTCCCGAATCGGAGGCTCCCTTTCGGCAATGGATCGAAAAAAACGATAAAACACCCTATTGATGCAAAATTCCCGTCTCTCTTCTTCCTTTTTCCTGTCCGATGTGCTCGAGGTAGCCCCTGCCCTGGTTGGGAAAAAACTGGTACGCTGTTTCGACAACGGGGAGATCCGAAGCTACCGGATCACTGAAACGGAAGCATACCGGGGCGAAGAAGACCAGGCCTGCCATGCCCGGCGGGGACGAACCCAACGCAATCGAATCATGTACCACGAAGGTGGGGTAGTTTATGTCTATTTCATTTATGGAATGTACTGGATGCTGAATTTTGTAAGCTCTGAAAAAGATTTTCCTTCCGCTGTGCTGATCCGGGGAATCGAAGGCTTCGACGGGCCTGGGAAAGTGGGTCGGGAACTGAAACTCGACGCTTCTTTCTATGGCGAATCCCTGCTGAACTCAAAGCGCATTTGGGTCGAAACCGCTACCGGGCCCGTGCAATATGCCTGTTCGCCTCGCATCGGGATAAACTATGCCGGGGAGGAATGGATGCGAAAACCCTGGCGCTTTTCCCTGATAAGAACAACAAATCGATAAGAAGTTGCCTTAACAGGAGTCGCTTTACATTCTTTAATAATTTTTACCATCGTGTTCCGGTTGGAAATGTTAATTTTGCGGAACTGTTGAAAATGAAAAAATTTGTATGATGAAAATTGGGAGAAAACCGCTTTTCGTGATCGCGGCCATCGTGCTGTCGGGATTTGTGCTGATGGGGCTGAACAACATCGACAACAAGAATTTTGAAATTGCCAAAAACCTGGACATTTATTATTCGTTATTCCGGGAATTGAACACCTTTTATGTCGACGAAATCGATCCCGGGAAACTGGTGAAAGAAAGCATCGACGAAATGTTGCTTTCGCTCGACCCGTATACCAACTACATCCCCGAGAGTAACATAGAGGACTACCGGTTTATGACCACAGGAGAATACGGAGGCATCGGGGCTTTGATCAGCAAGCACGGGAACGAGATTGTTATTTCGGAACCGTACGAAGGCTTTCCGGCCCATAAAGCAGGGCTGCGCGCCGGCGATGTGTTCCTCGAGGTAGCCGGAAAAGAAACCGCAGGAATGAATACCGAAGACGTGAGCAACCTGCTGAAAGGATCGGCGGGACAAACAGTAAAGCTTAAAATCCAACGCTTTGGTGAAAAGAAACCCCTGGAATTAGATATCGTCCGCGAAAAAATCGTGATCGACCCGGTGAGCTACTCCGGCATGATCGATGATAAAACCGGTTACATCCACCTCAATAATTTCACCAAGGATTGCGCCGAAAAGGTGAAAAAAGCCTTCCTCGAACTTAAGGAAGTACACGGGGCACAGCGTTTGGTTCTCGACCTGCGTGGAAATCCCGGGGGTTTGCTGATCGAATCGGTCAACCTGTGTGGCATTTTCCTCGAAAAAGACACCGAAGTTGTGAGCACAAAGGGTAAAGTATCGCAATGGGATAAAACCTATTCAACCCCCGGAAATCCGGTCGACACAGAAATCCCGATTGCCGTCCTCGTGAACCGGGGCTCTGCTTCTGCTTCCGAAATTGTTGCCGGAACAATGCAGGATCTCGACCGGGGAATCGTGATCGGTTCCCGAACGTTCGGGAAAGGTTTGGTGCAAACCACCCGCGACCTGAGCTATAATTCGAAATTGAAGGTAACCACCGCCAAATATTATATTCCCAGCGGCCGGTGCATCCAGGCGCTCGATTATTCCCACCGGAACGACGACGGAAGTGTGGGACATGTCCCCGATTCACTCATCAGTGAATTTTCAACCAAAAACGGCCGGAAAGTATACGACGGAGGCGGAGTGGTCCCTGATATATCTGTTGAAAACGAGTTACTTAGTAATCTGTCCGTTCATCTGATCAGCCAATTCAAGGTTTTTGATTATGCAACCCGCTTTCGGAGTGAACATGATAAAATTGCCCCACCCCGGGAATTTGAAATTACCGATGAAATTTTTAACGATTTTGTCACCTATGTAAAAGGATCGGATTTTAAATATACTTCCAGCACACAGAAAGTTCTCGACGAACTAAAAGAAACAGCCCGGTCGGAAAAGTATCTCGACCTTGCCGGCGATCAGTTTGAGGTTCTGGAAAAAACGCTGCAACCCGATCTGGAAAGGGATCTGAAGAAATTCCGCGATGAAATCGAATTATTGCTAAAAGATGAAATTGTATCCCGGTATTATTTCCAAACCGGTTCAGCAATTACTTCGCTCGAAGAAGATGCAAGCATTGAAAAAGCCCGGGAAATCCTCGCCAGCGAAAGAGAATACACGCAAATTCTGATGCCCGATTAAGCGCGGACAACTCAAGTAATCCGGACAATCCAGAAAACCAAAACACTTGTCCGTTTTTTACAATTATTTTGCAGGGAGTTTTTATATTTTTCGGCAAAGAATCAAAAAAATCTTTGTCATGAAACTTTTTCTCTCTTTTTTTATCGGTATATTCCTGTTTGTGAACCTTGTATCGTGCTCTCAAAAAAAGACAAAAACCATTGAAGATGAAGCGAAATCGCTGATCGGGGAAGTAGAAAAACTTCCGCAAGGTACCAACAGCATAAAAAAGATCTTTCCGATCGAATCGGCCTGGGTTAAATACATCAACCAGGTTGCCGGACAGGAAATGACCCGAGAATGGTGGTTCGACGATTACGGCAACCGTCAGCTCGAAGACAACTACATGACGATTATGGGCAACAAAACCGGTGGAAAAGCTTTGGTTCTCGACGGATATCGGTACAACTGGGAATACGACCAATCGGAGGGAACCCGCATGAAATTTTATTCAGCTGCCGCAACCGATTATGAAAATGTGTCCCAAAAGGATAAAGAACGTTACGGAATCGAAAAACACGGATACGAAGAGATTGCCGGGAAAAGGTGCCTGAAAGTTACCCTCGAGAAACCGGTTAAATCGACTGTTTGGGTATGGGAAGGAATTCCCCTGAAAACCGTTTCCAATTTTGCCGGCCAGGATGTGGTAATGGAAGCGGTGGAAATAAAAACCGGCGGGGTGGATGCCTCCCTTTTTCAGATTCCCGGGGGAATCACATTCACCGACTATGAGTGAACCATTTCATAAATTGTAAATAGAAACCGATGACCGGAAGCCCGATACAGGGTAATCCGGTCATCTTGTTTATGAGGTGGTTTTCGGGTTGCTAACGGCAAAAAGATCTGAATAAGCGTTTACGGTTTCCTGAATAAAATGGTGCAGGATGGTTTTGAGCTCTTCGGGTTCCTCGATCCGTGCATAGGCGCCTGTATTCAGCAACCAGGAAGCAAAACCGTGCAGCTCGTCGTTCGAAAAACGCATTCGAATCCACGACCCGGCCTCTTCCTCCGAAAGAAAGCCATACCAGTACTTCGAATCGTCCAAATATTTTTTCCTTTCAGCAGGAACCAACAGCGTAATGTTGGGAACATCGTGTATCGGATTGATTTGTTGCATAAATTCGGCAACCGTGGGATGCTTCTTGCCCTTAAAATCCTCATCGGAAATCCGGAGACGCACAATCCGGTCGAGGCGAAAATCGCGGTAGTCGTTCCGCACCCGACACCAGGCAAAGAGGTGCCAGCGGGCGCTGTAATGACACAAGCCAATCGGCTCAATTTGGCGGCATAACGACTCATGGGCGTACTTCGATTCGTATTCGATCTCGAGCACCTGCCTGTTGGCAAGCGCCTGCTGAATTTCATTCAGGTACAACTGGTTAAACCGATCGCCGAGGGCACTCAGATTATATACAGCAATCCGGTCGTGCAGCTTTTCAAGATGATCTTTTTCTCCGGGTTTCAGAATAGCCTTGATCTTGAAAAGAGCCGAACAAAAATCCCGGCGGATTTTTTCATCGCTCATTTTTTCAATCAGTTTTTCACCAAACAAAAGGGCGGAGGCCTCTTCCCGGGTAAACATGACCGGGGGAAGGTGGTACTGGTCCATCAGAAAATACCCCAACCCCGCTTCGGCCCCGATGGGAACACCGGCTTCTTCGAGTGCACGGATATCGCGGTAAACGGTTCGCAAACTGATCGCAAAACGATCGGAAATTTCCTGGGCTTTCACAATCCGCTTGCTCTGAAGCTGGATTAAGATGGCACTTAAACGGTCGGTCCGGTTCATGAGGATACAGATATTCTGGCTAATGTTCGTGTATCCAAAAATACAAATTGTTCCATCAGAAAAGAAAGCCATTCTGACCGACAATTTGTCCGGGTGTCCCGCTGCTTTTTCTATCTTTGCCCCGTGGAATTGAAAAAAAACGTTCCGGAATACACGGGGAAAAAGGTAGCCTTCTTCACCTTAGGATGCAAACTCAACTTTGCCGAAACCTCGTCGATTGCCCGGCAGTTTGACGAACTGGGCTTCGAGCGGGTTCCGTTTAAAAATATTGCCGATGTGTATGTAGTCAACTCCTGTTCCGTTACGGCCGAAAGTGATAAAAAAAGCCGGAACATGATCCGCAGCGCCCTGCGCCGAAATCCGTCGGCATACATGGTGGTAACAGGTTGCTATGCCCAACTGAAAAGCGCAGAAATTGCCGCGATACCGGGTGTTGACTGCATCCTGGGATCGAACGAAAAATGGAACATTCCCCGCTTTTTGAACGGGCTCGTAAAAAACAGGCAAGCCTTCGTCAACGTTTCTCCTTATAAAAACATTAACAGTTATCTGCCGGCTTCATCCTTTGGCGACCGTACCCGAAGTTTCCTGAAAGTTCAGGACGGGTGCAATTACTTCTGCACCTATTGCACCATACCCCTGGCCCGGGGAAAGAGCCGGAACCTATCGATCGGGGATGCGGTGAACGAAGCGGATAAGCTGGTCGGAAAAGGGATCCATGAAATCATCCTAACGGGTGTAAATATTGGCGACTTTGGGCGTTCGACCGGGGAATCTTTCCCTGATTTGCTCCGCGCCCTCGGGAAGGTGGAAGGCCTCGAACGAATCCGGATCTCATCGGTGGAGCCCGATCTGCTCACGGATGAGGTGATTGAAATGGTGGCAGCACCGGGACCGTTTATGCCGCACTTCCATATCCCGCTCCAATCGGGTTCGAACGAAGTGCTCGCCCTGATGCACCGGCGATACACCCGGGAACTTTTTGCCGGAAGGGTCGCAAAAATCCGGACGCTGTTGCCCGACGCCTTTATTGGGGTGGATGTTATTGCCGGAACAAATGGCGAAAGCGATGCCCTTTTCCGCGACTCCTACAATTTTATCCGCGACCAGGATATCACACAACTTCATGTCTTTCCTTATTCCGAACGCCCGGATACGCAGGCACTGACGATTCCGGGAGTTGTTCCTGTTCCGGTCAGGAAAGAACGGGTACAGCAACTGATTGCCCTTTCCGATCGGAAGCACAGGCTTTTTTCCGAACGTTTCGTCGGGAAAATCCGCCCGGTTTTGTTTGAATCCGAAAGAAAGAACCACCGGATCTCGGGTTGGACCGATAATTACCTTCGGGTTGAACGAGCCTGGGACGAGCGGCTGATAAACAAAATTTTTTCGGTTACCCTGCTGGATTTGAACGATAAGGGCATTTTCACGGGTGCTTAACAGAACACTTGCGTGCCTTTGATGTATAAGGTTGAGATGAAGAAAAAGCTGCTCTCAGGATTCCTTCGTTGTCAGGGGAATTTTGAAACTAAAGGTGGATCCTTTTCCTTCGACTGATTCGACCCATATTCTTCCGCCCAACAATTCGACAATGCTTTGTGAAATGCTCAAACCCAAGCCCGTTCCGCGGTACATCACCTTTTTGTCTTCAATTTTAATAAAGCGGTTAAAAATCATTTCCTGGTGAGACGGGGGAATGCCAATGCCTGTGTCTTTAACATAAAAGAAAATAGAATCGCCCTGGTTGAGGTACCCAAACTCGATGTACCCTTTGCGACAAAATTTCAGGGCGTTGTTCAGCAAATTAAGCATAACCTGTTTAATACGGTATTCATCGGAAAAAAGGTAAACGGGCTGATCTGTTTCGTGCCGTTTTGGGCATCGCAGTTCTACCTCCGTAATGTTTTGCGTTTTCATCTCCTCCGAGAAAATGGCGAACAAATCCGTAATGAGTTGTTGAATAGGAAATTTTTCCTTGTGAATGGTCAGCTGTTTGGCCTCAATTTTCGATAAGTCCAAAATGTCTTCAATTAATTTGAGCAACATGGCGGAATTACTGGAAACCAAATCGATGTATTCCTTCCGGGTCGACTTATCCAGATCATCATCATCCAGAAGGGAGGAAAAACCACAAATGGCGTTCAGGGGTGTCCGGATTTCGTGCGACATATTGGCCAAAAACGACGACTTGAGCCGGTCGGTTTCCTCGGCTCTTTGTTTGGCAATTTCGAGCTCCCGGGTCCGGCTTTGCACCTTTTCTTCGAGCAGGGCCTGATTTTGCTCAATTTCGTGCTTTTGCTCACTGATCAATTCGTTTTTTTCGGATAGTTCCCGAACGACCTCTTTTAAACTTGCGGTCCGTTCCTGAACCAGTTGTTCCAATTCACGTTGTCTTCGTTTAATTCGTTGTGAATTCGAAAAAAACACAGATGCGATAAGCAGAAGGGACGTAAGGATCAACAAAATCCGGAACAACAGGGTTTTGTAAAAGGGAGGACGAATGATGATTTCAACAGATGGATTATCGACCGACCAATTGCCAAATTCATTGACGGCTTTTACATAAAACTTATATTTTCCGGGAGCCAAACCGTTGTAGGATATATAATTTCTGTTGCCGGAATTGTTCCAATCCGGATCAAAACCTTCCAATTTGTAGGCATATTGATGCCGGTACGGATTTTTGAAATCGAGATGAATGAACTCAAACGTGATGTAATTATCGGTGTGTGCCAGTTCTATTTTTTTCGGGGTGTCGATATCCTGGGCAATAGGAGTGTTGAAAACCGATACGGAAGTAATGATAACCCTGGGCTTTTCTTCCACCTGTTTGATATCTTCGGGATAGAAAACATTAAAGCCCAGGTCGCCGCCGAAAAGCATTTCGCCCTGCGAGAAAAAACAAACAGCGCCGGGCTCGATGATGTTGCTGGTTAATCCGGCATCGGAATTATAATTGGTAAACGTAGTGTCGGCCGGATTAAATTTGGAGATCCCGTTATGGGTGCCAATCCAAAGGTTTCCTTTCCGGTCTTCCCGGATTCCCAAAATTAATTCGGACGGCAAGCCGTCTTCCGTCCCGTAAAAGTTAAATTCTTTAGTCTCCGGATTGAAATAGTTAAGTCCGCCCGAGCGCGTTCCAATCCAAACATTGCCCCGTGAATCTTCGAAAAGTGCACGGACCATATTGGTGTTGATGCTTTGCTTTACGGAATCGGACTCGGTGAAGTGAACAACCTGCTCGCGGGATGCATCCACAACAAACAATCCCGATGTTCGGGTCGAGACCCATAAATTTTGTGCCCGGTCTTCGATGATCGAATAGATATCGAGAGAACGATTGTTAAATAAAATTTCGTCGCCCGGGAAGGTTTCCAGGTGGAATTTCTCGGCGTTCATTCGGAATAAACCGCTATTGGTACCTACCCAGATACACCTGTTGTGATCTTCAAAGAGCACATTAACAGAGCGATTATCGCAGTGAATAAAATGGTTCGTTTCCCGCTCGAAAAAATCAAGACCCTGAAACGTCCCCACCCATAGGCGCTTTTCCGAATCGCACAGGATGCTTTGAATCCGGTTGGCAGAAAGAGACTCGTGCTTGTTGGGATCGTGACTGAAATGGGTGATCGAACGGACGTTCAGGTCAATCCGATACAATCCTTCCAACTTGGAACCCACCCAGATTGTGCTTTCATTCTCTTCCAATACAGAAAAAATATATATGGACCGGAGTTCTTTCAGCAGTTCCAGCCGCGAGGGCCAACGATTAAAAAGATTGATCTTTTTCTCCAGCTTAAACAAACCTTCGAATTTTGTGCCAATCCAGATGTTTTCGTTCCGATCGTTGATAACATACTTTACATTGTTGCTTTTGAGCGAATTAGAGCGTTCCCTTTGGCCCGTAATAATTTGATAGTTTTCCTGCTGCAGGTCGATATAGATAATCCCCTGCGTATAGGTGCTCACCCAAAGCATATTCGATCGGTCGAGGAGAAAAGCGTTGACCCCTTCCGATTCATAGGTCGATCGATCGGCGGGATGAAAGGAGAAATGAACAAAGCGCTTCTGCTTCAGATCAAAGCGGTCGAGCCCCCGGTGGGTTCCGATCCAGAGCATTTGATTAAGATCGATAAGCAATGTATTGATTACGTTATAAATAAGCTCATCGTCGGAATTTCCCGTGCTTACCCACTTCTGAATAACTCCTTTTTCTTCCGAAAATTGAATCAGACCGTTATCGGTACCGATCCAGAAGATGCCCTTGGGAAATTCCTGTATGGCGTTGATGTTTAATTGATCCGAAAGGTTTTCGTGTTGATCCGAAATCAAATAATTTTGGAAGGATCTCTTTTCCGGCTGGAAAACCGATAAGCCGTTTCTCGTTCCCACCCACATCCGGTTTTGGGAATCGATAAACAAGGTATTGCAAATATCGTTAGGCAGGCTGCCTGTATCTCCGTCCATATGATGATACTGATCGAAGCGGATCCGTTCCTGATCGAAGCGACTCAATCCCTTGTCGGTGGCAAACCACAATTCACCTTCGGGATCTTCGATAATCTGATTGACAAAGTTGCTGGAAAGACTGTTGGGATCGTTCGGGTCGTTCACGAACGAGGTAAATTTTTGCCCGTCGTACTTACAAACGCCCATCGCTTCCACCGATATCCACATAAAACCCAAACGATCCTGGACCTGGCTTTTCAGATTGTTCCCGGGCAAGCCATTTTCGTAAGTAATTTGCTTAAATTGAAGCGAATCGGTAATGGCAGAATAAACCTGGACCGGCAGGATAAACGGTACCACCCAACACCATATAGAAAAAAAATATTGCTTCATCTTCTCCCCCAAATTTGAAACCACCAAAACCAGCCGTATGAATTCAAATTGCTTAACCTTTTTTACCCAACAATCAAAAGTAAAAAAAAGGAAGGAAACAGAACATGAAAAAGAAGGGAAAAAAGGAGGAATCCGGTGTCCATTTACGGGAATTTGGTCGAAATACGCAATTATTTTTCAATACCAATCGCGAATTTTTATTTTTAACCGTTTTTTTTTTTACTTCACGCTTCGGTTTTTGTTACAGGGATTTTGAGCGAACAGGTGTCCATTAACGGATTATTATCCAAATAATGAGTGAGGAGTTTTCTATGGTTTATCGATTATTCAAAGGAGCGTTTCCTTTCTTTCTGCTTTTTCTTTTTTCTTCGATTTCGGTACAGGCCCAGGTGGTTTTGAACGAATTTCTTTCGTCGAACCTGAATGGGCGTACCGACGAAGACGGCGATCGTTCCGATTGGATCGAATTGTATAACCCATCCGACCAAGTTCTTCATCTCAAGGGGTATGTGTTGAACGATGATCCCGATGTGGCCTCCGGATGGATTTTCCCCGAAGCAACCCTGCCGCCCCGTTCGTTTCTCCTGGTTTTTGCATCCGGAAAAGATCGAAAGGCTTTCGGGGCACATTATCAAACGATCATCGACCGAAATACGCTCTGGCGCTATTCGATACCCTCGGGAAGCACTTCCGTTCAATGGCGAAACACGGGATATAACGCTGCCTCGTGGTCACAGGGAAAGAGTGGTTTTGGCTATGGCGACAACGATGATGCCACCATCCTCAACAGGGTGGAGACCTTGTTCGTTCGAACGGAATTTGCCCTCACAAACGTCGATGCCGTATGTGAACTTCTCCTTCACGTCGATTACGACGATGCATTCATCGCGTTCATCAACGGCGTGATGGTTGCCATGGGCGGCATTTCGGAACACAATGGGGATTATACCGAAGTGAGCCTCTCGGGCGATCACGAAGCGATGATGTACAACGGAGGCCATCCGGAAGAATTCGTTCTGAACAATCCCTCTGCCTTCCTTCGCGAAGGCGCCAATGTGCTGGCCTTGCAGGGCTACAACATCAGCGCCTCATCATCCGATTTTTCTCTGATCCCTTTTCTGACCGTTGGCTCGACCGATTATACAGAAAAAGACACGGAGGCTTTTGTGAATACCGATAACCGGAATTTACATACCGATTTCAAAATTGCGAGCGAAGGAGAACGGATCTACCTCTTCGATCCCGCATCTGTAGCAGTCGACTCGGCTCCTTCGACAGCCTTACCGCCCGATGTATCGTACGGGCGTTTCCCCGACGGATCGGATGCCTGGGCGTACTTTACCGTTCCTTCTCCCGGAGACCAAAATAATGCACCGGCCTGGGAATTAACCGTCGACTCGGTGTTTTTCGACCGCGAAGCCGGTCGCTACACATCGCCTTTCTCCGTTACCATGACCGCTCAGTCGAACCAGGGGGTCATCCGCTATACAACCGACGGTTCGGAGCCAACCCTGCAAAGTACGCAATACACCAGCCCGGTATCCATTTCCCGAACCACGGTACTCCGGGCCCGGTTATACAGGGAAAACATCGGAAACAACCCGGTTACCACGCACACGTACTACTTTCGCGATAGCAACGGACTGCCTGTTGTTTCGCTTTCGACCCATCCCGACAATTTTTACGATTATCACACGGGCATCCTGGTGGAAGGCCCGAATGCCCAACCCGGCGATCCCCACTTTGGAGCCAACTACTGGCAAGACTGGGAGCGCCCGGTCCATCTCGAATACTTCGATCCCCATGGGCATAGGCATTTGTCGCAGGGCGCCGGCGTCCAGGTTTACGGAAGCTGGTCGCGGGCCAATCCTTCTAAATCCCTTGCCCTCTTTGCCCGGAGCGATTACGGTAAAGGTTCGTTCGATTATCCCTTTTTTCACGATCGGGAAAACAAATCCTTCGAAACCTTTATCATCCGAAACGCGGGCAACGATTGGGGCTATTCGTATATCCGCGACGGACTGGCTTCCGAAACTGCCCGAAAAATGAACATCGACCGGCTGGCTTTTCAGCCAACAGCCGTCTACCTGAACGGGGAATATTATGGCATTCTGAACATGCGCGAAAAACCCAACGAACACTATTTTTCCGATAATTA